>WRMG01000013.1 GCA_009777255.1 Oscillospiraceae bacterium
CCGTGGGATTTTTCGGACGGCCAATGGCCGCCCCTACACCCCCGCCCCCCTGTTATCTGTTATCTGTTAACTGTTAACTGCCCAAATCGTTCGGGTGCAAATCCGCATAAAGCATAACCCCCTTGTTCATCGGCTCCGCGCGGAACGAACGCAGCAGCGCCGCGACCAGCCTGCGCGTCTTAACGTCCGCCGGCCCGCAGAGCGTTATGTGATAGCGGTATCTGTTGTTCACCCGCGCCACCCGCGCCGGCGCCGCCCCGAACACCCGCACATCCAGCCCCAGCTTCTTAACGGCGCCGTCCAGCTCCCCGCGCAGCCTGAGGCACGACCGCAGCAGTATCTCCTGATCCGCGCCCGAAAGGTTCAGCGCGATCATCTCGCCGAACGGCGGATACCCCTGCGCGCCTCTCAGCGCGATCTCGCTCTCAAAAAACCCGTCGTAGTCCTGCGCCGCCGCCTGCGCCAGCACCGGATGCCTCGGCGTCATGGTCTGAATGACCGCCCGCCCCGCCTTTTCGCCGCGCCCCGCCCGCCCGATAACCTGCGCTATCAGCGCGAACGTCCGCTCGTTGGCGCGGAAATCGTCCATATACAGCATCATGTCCGCCGCGATAACGCCGATAAGCGTCACATTCTCAATATCCAGCCCCTTGGCTATCATCTGCGTGCCGACCAGCACCGGCACCCCCGACTGCGAAAACTTCCTCAGCAGCGTCTCATGCGCGCCCTTAAAGCCGGTGGTGTCCGCGTCCATGCGCATAATCTCAATATCGGGAAACAGCACGTTTAAGTCCTCAACCACCTTCTGCGTGCCCGCGCCGATAAACGCCATCTCGCCGCCGCAGCTCTGGCATCTGTTCTCCCTCGGCGCAGAATATCCGCAGTAGTGGCACATAAACCGCCCGTTGTGCGAGTGGAACGTCATCGGCACCGAGCAGTTGCGGCACTGCCGCGTCTCGCCGCAGTCACGGCAGAGCGACAGCCGCCGGTATCCCCTGCGGTTCAAAAACAGTATAGTCTGCTCCCCCGCCTCGATATTCCTCCCGATCTCCTCCGCCAGCACGCCGCTTATCGTCGAGTCGCTCCCGTTTCTCAGCTCGGCGCGCATATCCGCCATCCGCACCTCCGGCAGCGCCTTTTTATTGAACCGCTCGCTCAGCTCAAACAGCGTATAAACACCCTTAGCCGCGCAGTGCATTGTCTCCAGCGACGGCGTCGCGCTGCCCAGCACAAGCGGCGCCGAATGCTGCACACACCTGAACTTCGCCGCGTCGCGCGCGTGATAGCGCGGCGAGTTCTCGGATTTATAAGTATACTCCTGCTCCTCGTCGATTATTATCATGCTCAGCCGCTCAAGCGGCGCGAACACCGCCGAGCGCGTCCCCACGACGATGTTTATAAGCCCCTTTCGTATACCGCGCCAGACGTCGCAGCGCTCGGCTATGCCCAGCGCGCTGTGAAGCACCGCCACGCTCCCGCCGAAATAGCTCGAAAACGTCGCAATCAGCTGCGGCGTCAGCGCGATCTCCGGCACAAGCACTATCGCCTGCCCGCCGTCCGCCACCACATCCTGCAAGAGCTTAATATATACCAGCGTCTTGCCGGAGCCGGTCACGCCCTTTAACAGCGCGCAGCACGCCTCCCCGCGCCGCCTAAGCGCGCTTATCCCCTCATACGCCGCCGCCTGCTCCGCGTTCAGGCTGATCTCCGGCACAGCCTCCGGCCGCTCGGGTATGCTTATTACCTCCCGCTCCTCTATACACACCATGCCGCTGTTCACCAGCTTTGTCAGCGTCGGGCGCGACGTGCCCGTAAACGCCAGCAGCTCCCCGACCGTAACATCGTTATTCAGCAGCAGCTTTAATATCCCGCTCTGCGCTGTCGCCGAACGCGGCAGCGCTCTCATATACGCCAGAACCTCCTCCGGCGGCTGCGCAAGCCTTGCCACACGCTCGGTTTTATCCTTAGAGCGGCGGCTCGTCAGCGTCGCCCGCTCCGCAAGCCCCAGGCCCGCCAGCGTATCCAGCTCCGCCTGCCACCTCGCGCCCAGCACGGCCTTCCACTCGTCAAGCCCGACCTGCCCCTTTGACTGCGCCAGCAGCTCCAGCGCGCGCGTAGCCCCGCCGTCATGCGCCACAAGCGCATACGCCCGCTCCGGCTCAAACGGCCTCACAAGCGTAACCGTCTCCGAAAGATTATACCAAAGCCCCGCCGGCAGCATCGCGCGAAACGCCTCGTAAACCGTGCAGTAGAACCGCTCGCTCAGCCACAGCGCAAGCCTTATGGCGTTTTTGTCCGCGACTGGTTCCGCGTCAAGCAGCCGCGCAACGGCTTTAAGCCCCTCTATCCCGCTCTCCTCCGCCGTCGCCAGCACCATAGCCTCAACGCGGCGGTTGCCCCGTCCGAACGGCACCAACACGCGCTGCCCGGGCTCAAGGCTCATCCCGTCAGGAATCAGATAGTCATAGGGCTTGTCGATATGGAACGCCGCGGCATCAACCGCGACACGCGCTACGCCGGGCTTAATATCTGCTTTCAAAGGCGCTTCCGGCGGGCATCCGGTAAGCGACCAGCCTCCCGCTCGCAATATCCTCTATCGCCAGCGAGATGGGCTTTTCGCTCAGCTGTATGCCGCGTTCTTCGGCCTCCTCGGCTATCATGCGCGCGCGCTGCGCCGCTATGTTCACAAGATAAAAACGCCCGGGGATATTCTCCGTAAGTTTTTTCACAGAAGGCTCTAACATAAATTTTCTCCTTTTTTTTAATTACAGTTTTAGTTATAAGATATAAGTTATGAGTTATGAGTTACTAGTTACAAGTTACTAGAAAAAAGTGATGTCACTTGACAGGTGTTAGCTGTAAATTTATGTGGTTTTGACTGCTTCAGGCATGTTTTTAGCTGTCAACTATGTTCGCCAATTCCAGCGCGGCGGTTTTCACGTCGCCGTTCGTTATGACATAATCGAAGCTGCCGATATGCTCGAAATCGCGCCGCGCTATTTCCAGCCGTTCGACAACAAGCGCCTCGTTTTCCGTGCCGCGCCCGCGCAGCCGCTTGGCCAGCTCGTCCCAGTCCGGCGGCCGGATATAGACCGTAACCGCCTCCGGCATATGCTTTTTGACCTGAAGCACGCCCTTCAGCTCTATGTCCAGAATCACGCATTTGCCGCGCTCCATAGCCTGAAAAACCGGCGGCGCAGGCGTTCCGTAATAGTTGCCCGCGTACTCCGCGTATTCAAGCAGCTCGCCGTTTTCGATGCCGCGCTGAAACCGCTCCCGCGTGACGAACCGGTAGTTAACGCCTTCAATTTCGCCCTCCCTCGGCGGGCGCGTGGTCATCGACACCGAGAACACGCACTCGCGGCCTGTCCTTACGCCCGCAAGCATTTCCTCGATTATCGTACTCTTGCCCACGCCCGAGGGCCCTGAAACGACAAGCAATAATCCCCGCAAAAAACCGCACCTGCCCCCACTCTTACTCCAGATTCTGAACCTGCTCGCGTATCTTCTCTATCTCCGCCTTTAAGTCCACGACGGTGCGCGAAAGCGTTGCGTCGCCGCACTTTGAGCCGACGGTGTTCACCTCGCGGTTCAGCTCCTGAATGAGAAAATCAATCCTGCGCCCCTGCGCGCCGCCCTTGTCCAGCAGCGCCCTCAGCTCCGCGAGATGGCTGCGCAGCCGCACAAGCTCCTCGTTGTTCGCAACCTTGTCGGCGAAGATCGCAACCTCGGTCAGCAGGCGCGTCTCATCCACCGTCCTGTCCGCCAAAAACTCGCGCAGGCGCGTTTCCAGCTTGACGCGGTACTCCTCCGCGACGGACGGCGTGCGCTCCTCGACCGCCAGCGCCAGCCTTTCGACCTCCGCGATGCCGTCCAGAACCGACGCGCACAGGCGCGCGCCCTCGCGCGCCCGCATGGCCTCCAGCTCGTCCAGCGCGGCGCCGGCAAGCTGTGTGACTACGGCGGCAACGGCTTCGGCGTCCGGCTGTTCGCGCTCGACGGCGAACACATCCGGCATCCGCGCCAGCATTTCAAGGCGCGGCTCGCCCGAGAGCCCCAGCTCGTCCCGCATCTCCAGCAGCGCGCTCAGATACGACCGCGCAACCGGCTTGTTCAGCGAGATTTTCATGATGTCGGCGGCCTTGGTGTCAACGGACAGATACGCGTCGATTTTGCCGCGTGAGAGCCGCTTGTTTATAACGGACTTCAAGGCGTCCTCGGCGAACGCGAACACCCTGGGGACGCGCACGCTGATGTCGAGGTAGCGGTGGTTCACGGCGCGCAGCTCCAGCGTGAACTCGCAGCCCAGCGCGTTGAGCGACGCCCTGCCGTATCCTGTCATGCTTTTTAGCATAGCACACTCCTAAATTATCTTGCGGGGGCGGCTTTCAGCCGCCCGCACTTAATTATATCATATGTGTTGGGGGGATGTCAACCTGTGTGTGTGTTGGGGGGGGTGCGGGATAAAACACCCGGCCCTGCGGGGCCACCCTCTTTACGAAACCCGACCCAGTTACAAGTTACAAGTTACAAGTTACAAGAGGACGTTCTTCTAGTAACTAGTAACTATCAACTAGTAACTCCTCCTTGCCCTCTTTTGTAAAGAGGGTGCCGACCGCAGTCGGCGGGTGTTTTACCATGTAATTTATCTTTTCATGTGTTTGCCGCCTTGCGCCTGCTGATTCTACATGTTATAATGTTCGCAGGCGAATATTATACTTGAAAGAATTATACCGGTGCGCGTCAACGCGCACCGGCGCTTCGCACCTATGTTATAATACCTCAAAAGGAGCGGGTGTCTTTGAAATTCTCATTGCTTATATGCGTTTACGCAAAGGAGAACCCCCAATACTTTTCACAATGCCTTGACAGCGTTATGGCGCAAACGGTCCTGCCCGACGAGGCTGTTATTGTAAAGGACGGCCCGCTAACGGCGGAGCTGGAACAGGTTCTGGAAAACTTTCGGTTCAAGAACACAAATATAGTCGCCCTGCCCGAGAATGTGACGCAGGGGCCGGGAAGGGCCGCCGGCGTCGCGGCGGCGCAAAACGAGCTTATCGCCGTCATGGACAGCGACGATATTTGCCTTCCTGATAGATTTGAGAAGCAGCTTGAGATGTTCAGGGCTAACCCTGAGTTATGCCTGATCGGCGGACAGGCCGCCGAGTTCCGCGCCGAACCGGGCGACATGGCGGTCAGGCGCGCCGTTCCGGTGTCACACGCGGATATAATCAGATTTGCGAAGCTCCGCAACCCTTTTAACTCAATGACCGTAATGTTCAGGCGCGGCGAAGCGCTGAAAGCCGGTAATTACAGATATTTCCCGTGGTTTGAGGACTACGACCTGTGGGCGCGCATGATAAAAAACGGCGCGAAGTGCGCCAATCATCCCGATGCTTTGGTTTATGCCCGCGTGGGCGCCGGCATGTACGGGCGGCGGCGCGGCCGCACATATATCCGCTCCGAGTGGCGTATGCAGAAAACACTGAGAGACTTAGAGCTGATCAGCCGCGCGGAGCTGCTACGCAACGTACTCGCGCGTATACCTGTAAGAATTTTGCCGCCGAAATGGCTGTCGGCGGTATACAATACGTTTGCGCGGCGCAGGTAATTTTCCCCCTCTTACCCGGAACTAAATCATGTTTTTCGGCATAATTTAGTGATATGGGTAATAGGGGGTTTTGTTATGCGAAAAACAGTTCTGTCGAAACTGATTCAGGGCGAGCGCGCCGTCGTTTTGGATATAAGCGGCGGTATGCGCGAAAGGCTTAATGACCTCGGGCTGATAAAAGGCACCGCCGTCACCTGCGTGCGGAAAAGCCCGCTCGGCGACCCCGTCGCCTATCTTATACGGGGCGCGGTTATTGCGCTTCGTTCGGAGGATTCGTCGTGCGTGACTGTCAAAATATAAATAAGAAGCACGGGTCGGTTATAGCGCTCGGCGGAAACCCGAATGTCGGTAAAAGCACGCTGTTCAACGGGCTGACCGGCCTCAGGCAGCACACCGGCAACTGGCCGGGCAAGACCGTCGCTACCGCGTACGGGTACTGTTCATATGACCAAAAGGAGTATATCGTCGTCGATCTGCCCGGATGCTATTCGCTTGCGGCCCATTCGGCCGAGGAGGAGGTCGCGCGCGATTTTATCCGTTCGGGACAGGCGGATGCGGTCATTATTGTCTGCGACGCTACCTGTTTGGAGCGCAATCTCTATCTCGCGCTGCAAACGATGGAGATAACGCCGAACGTCGTCGTATGCGTCAATCTGATGGACGAGGCTGAAAAGAAGAAGATAAAGCCGGATCTGACGGCCATATCCGAAAAACTGGGCGTACCCGTCGTCGGGACGACGGCGCGCGGCAAAAAAGGGCTTGACGCCTTAATGCGGGCCGCCGTTCAAGTAATAGAGAACCCGAAGCCGCGCGGCCCGCTTGATATTCAATACGGCGGGCATGACGGCGACGCGGCCGCGCTGGTCAGCGCCGCGGAGGAGATATGCCGCGGCAGTATTACATTCGGCGACAGGGATTACATAAAAAACGACACGAAAACAGACAGATTTATCACCGGTAAATGGACGGCGTTTCCGATCATGCTCTTGGCTCTTCTGGCGGTCTTTTGGCTGACGATCACAGGCGCGAACTATCCGTCCCGGCTTATAAGCTCGCTTTTGTTCTGGGGCGAGGAAAAACTGCTTTTATTTTTTATGTGGCTGAACGCGCCGGATTTTCTCACGGAAATGCTGGTTCTGGGGATATACAGGGTGCTGGCGTGGGTAGTCGCCGTTATGCTGCCGCCCATGGCGATATTTTTCCCACTGTTTACTCTGCTTGAGGATGTGGGCTTTTTACCCAGAGTCGCGTTCAATTTGGATAAATGCTTTAAGAAATGCCGCGCGTGCGGTAAACAGGCGCTGACCATGTGCATGGGGTTCGGCTGCAACGCCGCCGGCGTTATCGGCTGCCGTATTATCGACTCGCCCCGGGAGCGGCTTATTGCGATTATTACAAATAATTTCGTCCCGTGCAACGGACGGTTTCCCACGTTTATAGCGATCATTTCAATGTTTTTTGCCGGCGCGTCGGCGGGTTCCGGCGCGGCTCTGCCGTCCGCCGCGCTGTTGACCTGTTTTATCGTGCTGGGCGTTGTGACAACGCTCATCGTTTCAAATATTCTCTCGAAAACCGCGCTGAAAGGCGTCCCCTCGTCTTTCACTCTTGAACTGCCGCCCTACAGGCGCCCGCAAATCGGCAAGGTCATAATCCGTTCGATTTTCGACAGGACCCTGTTCGTATTGGGCAGAGCCGCCGCGATGGCCGCGCCCGCAGGGCTTGTCATATGGCTCATGGCAAACACCGCCGTTGGCGGAGTGACGCTTTTGGCGCGCTGCTCGGGCTTTCTCGACCCGTTCGCAAATCATTTGGGACTTGACGGCGTTATTCTGCTGGCGTTTATCCTCGGCTTTCCGGCCAACGAGATAGTTATTCCCATTATCATAATGGCGTATATGGCCGAGGGCAGCATACTTGAATTATCCAGCCTCTCCGCGCTGAAACAGCTGCTCACAGATAACGGCTGGACATGGATCACGGCGGTCAGCGTCATGCTGTTTTCGCTCTTGCATTGGCCCTGTTCAACCACTTGCCTGACGATCAGGAAAGAAACGCAAAGCCTGAAATGGACTCTTGTGTCCATACTTGTGCCGACACTGGCCGGTATCGCCGTCTGCTTCATGTTCGCGGCCGCCGCGAAAGTATTAACATAGCCGCCGCGCGTTGTTATCAGGTTAAAAAAATCTTTTTATATACTCTCTCATGCCGTCCTCCTCGTCCTGCTTATAGCTAAAGCCGCGGCGCGCCGCAACCTCGCGCGCCAGCACGCTGAACAGATCGCAGGCCGTATGTATCGCCGCCCCAAAATTCCCGTAATCGCCGTCCGAATATGTTTTGATATATTGCCCGTAATAATCCGGCGGCAGATATTTCTTAAAATATTTCCCCCACATACCGGATGAAACGCTGAAATCGTTATTGGCGCCTATGTACCATTCGGCCATCTTATCAAGCTCGGCATGTACGATTTCGGTGTACATCCGCATGGCATAGGGCAGCTGATCCCTGACAATGCCCTTGGCGACATTGTTCAGACACCACCAAAACTCATTGCAGCAGCCCCGGTATTTTTCCTTAGCCGGCGGCTTTATCCAATACCCGCTGTCATTGGCCGGCGGTATTTCCGGCAATATGCCGTCCTTGTCCAAAAGCGGGACGGTCAGCGTGTCGGCGGTATAATTTTTCTCCGTTTCGGCTTTTATCTCAATGGTAAGGTCAATGCGCGTCCCGTCCCTGAACAGCATAAGCCACGCGTAACGTCTGGTAAAATCATGCTCAATGCCCCAGCCCAAATCGTTGGAGTCCGGCTCCTGCACAATCAGCGGCTCGCCGAAGTATAATATCCAGCTCTTATCGGCAATAAACGAACCGGTTTCCGTCACCGTATACACAATGTCATAGTCCTGATACCCGTCAGGCTCGGCATTGGGGTTTGCGCGCGACCCGTTCATATAAACCGCGCGGATACGTTCGTCCGCTTCGGCGAACCCTATTATCCTGTCCGTCATATTAAACACCCCTTAAAAGTATAAAGGCGGGGTAAACCCCCGCCCCTTTACAGTGTCAATTATTAATAATCCGCGACGAGCCGCTCAAGATTCAACAGCAGCTTCACGCCCTGCTGCGTTTTACCGATACCGTTGATATAACGGTTTTCATAGCCGGAACGGTGGCTGGAGGGATCGGTGATGTCGTCGTCGGTAATGTTCATAACGCCGCGCACGGTATCGACAATCAGGCCGATGTTGGTGCCCTGAGCGTCCACGACAATGATACAGGTGCGGTCGTTATACTCCTGCGGCTCCTTGTTGAAACGGATACGCACGTCCATAACGGGTATGATTCTGCCGCGCAGATTGATAATACCCTTGATATACGCGGGAAGCTCGGGAACCTCGGTAATGGTCTGGACGCCGATGATCTCAATGACCACGGCAATCTCCAAACCGTAATCCTCCTCGCCCACCGCGAACGTCAGATACAGCGCCTGCGTAGTATTACCGCCTTGAATTTCCAGTTCATCCATTATAATCTCCCCCTTCCTACTGCGTCAAACTCTTTATATCAATTATCAAACTGATATTGCCGTTGCCGAGTATGGTACAGCCGGCGATGCCTCGGATCTGGCCTATACGCTCGGTAATGAACTGCGGGATTGGCTTGACGACGACCTGCTGCTCGCCGACCAGCGTATCCGCGAATACGCCCGTCATATGGCCCTCGTCCTCGACCATTATCATTATACCGTCCTCGAATTTCGTGACGTCGGTATACACTGAGAACAGACTGTGAAGCCTGACTATCGGATAACATTCGCCCCTGAACAGGATCATCTCGTTTCCGTCGGGGTCAACAACAATCTGCTCCTGCTGCGGCTTGAACGACTCCCTGATGTTAAGCGTAGGCACAAGATAGAAGTTGGAGCCGACCTTGATTTCGATACCGGCCAGTATAGCCAGCGTAAGCGGTATGCGTATGGTATTGACCGTACCCTGACCGGGCGTCGAATCGACCGTTACGGTGCCGCCGATCTTCTCGATATTCTTTTTGGCGACGTCCATGCCGACCCCACGTCCCGACAGCTCGGTCACCTGATCCTTGGTGGAAAATCCCGGCGCCATGACGAAGTTGTATATTTCCTTGTCCGTATACTCGCTCTCGGGCTTTGTCAGCATACCCTGCGCTATCGCCTTAGCCAGTATCTTGTCGCGGTCAAGCCCGCGCCCGTTATCGGTGCAGGTTATAATAACGTCGCTGCCCGAGTTGCGCGCCTCCAGCACAATGCGCCCGACGCGCGGCTTGCCCGCCTGCTCGCGCTCCTCGGGATTCTCGATGCCGTGGTCCATAGAGTTCCTGACGATATGCATAAGCGGGTCGGAGAGATTGTCGATCATGTTCTTATCGACCTCGGTTTCTTCCCCGAGGATAACAAACTCGACCTCTTTATTCAGCTTGCGCGACACGTCGCGCACAATGCGGTGCATTTTGTGGAACGTGCTTGAAATGGGTATCATCCGCACGGACATGATAATGTCCTGAAGCTCGCTGGTGTTCTTCGAGAGCATGGACGCGGCTTTCTCAAACTGCTCGAGGTTAAGCCCCTCCAAGTCAGGGTTGTTAATGACCATCGCCACGGAGATAACAAGCTCTCCCGCCAGATCCATCAGCTTATCCAGCTTGTCTACATTAACGCTGATAAAGCTCTGTTTGACTTCGGCCGGCGGCGCGGCGGCGGCTGACGCCGCTGCCGGTACGGGAGCCGAAGCGATAGCCGGAGCTGGAACGGGTTCGGCCGCGACCGCCGGTTCCGGCTCGGGAGCGGGTTCGGCCTTAGCCGCGGATTTCTTGGCTTTTGCTTTCTTTGGCTCAGGCGCGGGTTCCGGCGCCTGTTCCACGGCAACGGGCTCGGGCTCAGGCCCGGGCTCGTCCGCGACGGTTTCCGCGCCCTGTATCAGCGTCAACTCGAATGTCTTGATAAACAGCGCCTCGCTGACTACCGTGTTTATCTTCTCATACGTCTGATCGGTATACACATACAGCTTAACGCCGTTGGAGATAATCTCGTCGCTGCAATCCTCAAGCAAATCTGCGGGCACGGAATCTATCCGGCTGGTAAAATCGGAAAGCGCGTTTGTTATCTGATAGGCGCGTATGTTTTCCATCTTACAGCCGTCTTCAAAGAAAACATGCACAAGATAACACAACTCGCCTTCGGCAGCCGCGGGCGCGCCGGCATCCGCCTCTTCTTCGTCCTCTTCCTCCTCGGCTTCCTGCGGAGGGGGCGGCGCGGCGGCGGCAGACGGCACATAAGCGACGGGGGACGGCGTTTTGGCAAACGGCGACGGTGCCGGCTCTTTTCCGGTCAGCACATTCATATACCCCGTGATTTTATTAAGCAAAGCGTTTTCGTCGCCGTCCGAATTTTGCCCGGCCTGTATCTTGCCGACCTCCTGCTTGAAAAAGTCGGCGGACTCAAGGCACAGATCAACGATTATCTTCCAATCAGGAGAGACATCATGATTTTCGCGTATAAAATAGAACATATCCTCGACGTGATGACCCACCGTCGCAATGTTATTATACTCCATCATGGCGGCGCTGCCCTTGATGGTATGCATGACGCGGAATATCTCGTTAATGTGTTCCTCGCCGAGAACCCCTTGCTGTTCACCCTCTATAAGGATTTCCTCAAGACGCTCCGTCAGCTGCGTACTTTCAAAGATAAACATCTCAAGCATAGGATCGCTACTCATGTAATACACCCCGATTACCAATGGATTTCTTAAGGTATCCTCTGTATTATATCTAACTATTTGTCAAATGTCAAACCTTGCGGTAAAATATTTATTAAAATATGCGTATTTTTTTAATCTGCAATTTAAGGATTGACAGATTGCCGCCCCGAGTGTACAGTAATATCATGGATGTAGTTGATATTTACAGAGCTATGCGCCGCCGCGCGACCCGCTATGTTTCAGAGCACGGCGAGGACGAATGGGGCGGTACGCTGCCTGTGCTGGAGGTAATTCTCCCCAATCTGAACGAACTCAGCACAGTTACGCTGGGCGTTATCGACGTGCCCATAAAAAGGGTGTGCGGGACGGTCGCCGCGGGACGCTCTCCCGCGTTTGCCGGAAATTTTTCCCCGATTCTGCCGGACGACTCCGAATTTGCCAAGAAATGGGAGAAACTTTTCACCATCCACGAAAGCGAAGGCATACACGACGCCTGTATCGGGCTTGAATATTTAGGAAAGTATTACATAATCGAGGGGCACAAGCGCGTCAGCGTACTAAAATCCGTTAAAGCTCCGTCCGTTTTAATCGACGTGCGCCGCGTAATACCCGACGATAGCGCCGACAGCCCTGACGCGCGTGTATACAAGGAGTTTTTAAGCGTTGACACGCGCATCTCCCTGCGCGGCATGTGGTTCTCCGCGTATGGCGGCTTCACCGAGCTTTACGGCGCGGCAAAGCGCATAGACGCGCACAATACCGAGGATGTGCTTTTTGACGCGTTCTATACGTTCCGCATGGTTTATCACGATTTGGGGCTGGGCTCACAGCCCGCCACGACGGGCGACGCTTTTCTGGCGTTTTCACGCGTTTACGGGCTGCCGCATAATATAAGCCGTGAAGAGCTCTCCCGCAACATACAAACCCTCGAAAAACGCTTCAGCTTTATCTACTCGCCCCAACCGCTGAAAACAATGCACACATTTTACGGCAAATACCGCCGGACCTCGCTTATTTTGGGCGCGTTGGCCGGCTCGTTCAGCCAAACAGGGCGGATAGGCTGGGGCGCCGGCGCGTTCGGCGGCGACACACCGGATTATTTTATCGAGGGCGCGAAAATGACAAACACAAACATAAACGTATTCGGCCCCGATTTCACAGGGCACGACGCGGACGTCGCGCTGCTTCCGTATTCTGACGGCGGGCGCGGCCCCGGATTCCCCGGCGTGTTCGCGCGGCTTGCCGGCTTGACCGTGCCGCACGGCTATATAAGCGAGTATTACGCGGCGGTATCGCGGGATTTCGGGGCGTTCTACGCCTCGGCGGACCCCAGTTTGCCCGACCTCTATTCCGCCGGTTCACAGCCCGAGCATTTGGAGCTGGGGCTGGACACAGGCTTCCTGAGGCTGCACCTCAATATGCCCGTGCTGTCGCCGCAGACGCTGAAGCTGGTGGAAATACTGAAAACGGCAAACGGCTGATTTAATTGCCCACAGTCCTGTTCAGCGCTCTCGTCATAACCATTATCACCGCCGCGAACGCCAGCAGAAACAAAGGATATAAATTCACATTTACATGCTCCGCGACCAGCCCGAACAGCGGCGGCATAAAGGTGCTGCCGGTATACGCGCTCGCCATCTGCACCCCGATTATGGCCTGCGAGTTTTCGGCGCCGAAGTTGCTCGGCGTGGAATGGATGATACAAGGATACACGGGCGCGCACCCCAGCCCGATGACAATAAGGCCGTACAGACACACCCAGTCAGGCCCGACCGGCAGCCACACCGCCGCGATACCCGCGAATATCACGGCGACGCCTATTTTTATCATATTCCTGTCGCCGACTTTGTTTGCGGCAAACCCGCTCAAAAAGCGGCCGCCGGTTATCCCCAAAAAGAAGAGCGAGGCGTATCTGGCCGCCGTTTCAGGACTGACGCCTCTCCCCAGCACAAGATAACTGCTGGCCCACAGTCCTGTCGTGGACTCCAGCGCGCAATATCCGAAAAAGGCGAGCAAAATATATTTCACGCCCTTTATGCGAAGTATCTGCGAGAGCTTCAGCACAGGGGCGTCTTTATTCCGGCCGTCCCCGCCGCCCCGCCGTTTCCACAGCGGCAGGCTGACAAACAGCACGGCGGTCAATATAACCTGAATAACGGACACCGACCTGTATCCCATGCTCCAGCCCAAGCCGTTTGTCAGACAATATCCCATAATATAGGGGCTTATGGTTGCGCCGACCCCCCAGAAGCAATGCAGCCAGTTCATGTGCCGCGAAGCGTAATGCAGCGCGACGTAATTATTCAGCGCCGCGTCGATCGCTCCGGCGCCCAGCCCATAGGGAACCGCCCACAGGCACAGCATCCAAAATTGCCCGGAGATAGAAAACCCGAACAGCGCCGCGGCCGTCATCAGCACGCTGAAAGCCGTTATAAGCGCCGTTCCCGCCTTCTTTGTCAGCCTGTCCGACAGCAGGCTCGAAACAATCGTGCCTCCGGCTATTATCATGGATATTATCCCCGCGTAGGAAATCGGAACGCCCAAATTCGCGTGCATGGAAGGCCACGCCGACCCCAAAAGCGAATCGGGCAGCCCAAGGCTTATAAACGCGATGTATATAAGTACAAGTAATAATGAGTACATTTCACACCTCATGACCGCGGGGGACGCTGTTCTCAGCGTCCCCCATTAACGGCAGCGTTTCCGCAATTACTCCTTGATGCTTGTAACAACGCCCGAGCCGACGGTGCGTCCGCCCTCGCGGATAGCGAAACGGAGGCCCTCTTCAATGGCGATTGGGGTGATAAGCTCGACGTTCATCAAAACGTTGTCGCCGGGCATACACATATCCGTTCCGGCCGGCAGCGTAATAACGCCGGTAACGTCGGTCGTGCGGAAATAGAACTGCGGGCGGTAGTTGGTGACAAAGGGCTTGTGGCGTCCGCCCTCTTCCTTGGAGAGAACGTAAACCTGACCCGTGAACTTGGTAAGGGGCTTAATCGAGCCGGGCTTGGCAAGAACCTGACCGCGCTCAATCTTATCCTTGGCGATACCGCGGAGCAGCAGGCCCGCGTTGTCGCCGGCCTCGGCGTAATCAAGACTCTTGTGGAACATCTCTATGCCGGTAACAACCGTTTCCTGCGTGGCCTTGATACCGACAAGCTCCAGCTTCTCGTTGAGCTTCAGCTGACCGCGCTCGACACGGCCTGTGGCGACGGTGCCGCGCCCCGTGATCGTGAACACGTCCTCGACAGGCATAAGGAACGGCAGATCGGCCTTGCGCTCGGGGGTGGGGATATTCGCGTCAACAGCCGCCATCAGCTCATGAACACACTCGTACTCCGGCGCGGCGGGGTCTGTGGAATCCGAGAACAGCGCCTTATAGCCCGAACCGCGGACGACCGGCAGGTCGTCGCCGGGGAACTCGTACTTGGTGAGCAGCTCGCGGACTTCCATCTCGACAAGGTCAAGTATCTCGGGATCGTCTACCTGGTCGCACTTGTTCATAA
Source organism: Oscillospiraceae bacterium (assembly GCA_009777255.1). GTDB lineage: Bacteria > Bacillota > Clostridia > Oscillospirales > UBA929 > WRMG01. The sequence goes on from WRMG01000013.1 coordinate 14,856, forward strand.
ACACGCAGATATAGGGAACGCCGACCTGACGCGCAAGCACGATATGCTCGCGGGTCTGGGGCATCGGGCCGTCGGCCGCGGATACGACGAGAATCGCTCCGTCCATCTGCGCCGCGCCGGTAATCATGTTCTTGATATAGTCGGCGTGTCCGGGGCAGTCAACATGCGCGTAGTGGCGGTTCGCCGTTTCGTACTCAACATGCGCCGTATTGATCGTGATACCGCGCGCCTTTTCCTCAGGCGCCTTGTCGATCGCGTCATAGGCCATAAAGCTGGCCTTTCCGCCCATCGCCAGAACCTTTGTAATAGCGGCGGTCAGAGTCGTCTTGCCATGGTCAACGTGGCCGATAGTTCCGATATTTACGTGCGGCTTAGAGCGTTCAAATTTTTGCTTTGCCATTAGTATTTTCCTCCTTAATTTCCCTTGTTAGGGTTATTGTATCAGATGAATTACCGGTTGTCAACGGGGTTTTAACTTAATAATCCGCTGTATTTGCGAGGATATTCATATAGTTTTTATAACCTTGTCCTGCAAACCGCGCGGCAGCTCAATATAATGGCTGGGTTCCATGGAATACTGCCCGCGCCCCTGAGTGCGCGAACGCATGTCGGTGGCGTACCCGAACATCTCGGACAGCGGCACGCTGGCCGTTATCTGCTGCGCGCCCCCCACGGCCTCCATGCCGTGTATCTGCCCGCGCCGCGAGTTCAGGTCGCCGATAACGTCGCCCATATAATCCTCCGGCACGGTGACCACCACCTTCATGATAGGCTCCAGCAGCACGGGGTCGGCTTTTCTGCACGCCTCCTTGAACGCTATCGAACCGGCGATCTTAAACGCCATCTCCGACGAGTCCACCTCATGGAACGAGCCGTCATAGAGCGTGACCTTAACGTCAACGACATTGTAGCCGCCCAATATGCCGGACTGCATCGCGCCCTGAATCCCCTGATTGACGGCGGGGATATACTCCTTGGGTATGGCGCCGCCCACGATTTTATCGACGAACTCATAACCCTTGCCGGACTCGTTCGGCTCGACAATGAGCTTGACGTGCCCGTACTGGCCGCGCCCGCCGGACTGCCGCGCGTATTTGTGATCGACGTCGGTTTTCTGGCGGATAGTCTCTTTATATGAGACCTGCGGCCTGCCGACATTAGCCTCGACCTTGAACTCTCGAAGCAGCCGGTCCACGATTATCTCAAGGTGCAGCTCTCCCATTCCGGCGATTATTGTCTGGCCCGTGTCGTCGTCGGTATAGGTCTTGAACGTCGGGTCCTCCTCGGCCAGCTTTGTCAGCGCTATGCCCATCCGCTCCTGGCCCGCCTTTGTGCGCGGCTCTATCGAAACGCGTATGACCGGCTCGGGAAAATCCATAGACTCCAGCACAACGGGGGCCTTCTCGTCGCACAGCGTATCGCCGGTTGTTGTGTTTTTAAGCCCCACCGCCGCGGCTATGTCGCCCGCGTAAATAATATCGACGTCCTCGCGGTGGTTGGCGTGCATAAGCAGTATCCTGCCCAAACGCTCACGGGTCCCCTTTGCCGAGTTAAAGATTGCCGAGCCCGACGTCGCCGTCCCCGAATACACGCGGAAAAAGCACAGCTTGCCGACATAAGGGTCGGTCATGATCTTAAACGCCAGCGCCGAAAACGGCGCCCCGTCGTCGGGCGGACGGGTTTCCTCGGCTTCGGTCCCCGGGTTTAAGCCGGTCACCGGCCCGATGTCAATCGGCGAAGGCATATACGCGACGATCGCGTCGAGCAGATTCTGCACGCCCTTGTTGCGGTACGACGTACCGCAAAGCACAGGCACCATGTCGTTTTTTATAGTCGCGGTTCTGATTACCGCTTGCAGCTTTTCTATCGTGATCTCCCTGCCGTCCAAGTAATTCTCGGCAAGCTCGTCGTCAAACAGGGTGAGCGCGTCGATCAGCTTTTCGCGGTGTTCTATGGCGCCAAATTCAAGCTCCGGCGGTATATCTTCCTCGCGTATATCCTTGCCCAGCTCGTCGTGGGCGACATAGGCGCGCATGGTTATCAGATCAATAACGCCCTTGAAGTCAGCCTCGGCGCCAATGGGAATCTGAATGGGAACGGCGTTGCATTTAAGCCTGTCGCGCATCATATCGACGACATTGAAAAAATCGGCTCCCATTATGTCCATCTTGTTGATATACGCCATGCGCGGAACATTATACCTGTTGGCCTGCCGCCAGACCGTCTCCGACTGCGGCTCCACGCCGCCTTTGGCGCAGAACACCGTGACCGCGCCGTCCAAAACGCGCAGCGACCGCTCGACCTCGACCGTAAAATCCACATGTCCGGGCGTGTCAATGATGTTTACCCTGTGACCGTCCCATATACATGTCGTAGCTGCCGAGGTTATGGTTATGCCGCGCTCCTGCTCCTGCTCCATCCAGTCCATGGTGGCCGCGCCCTCATGGACCTCGCCCAGCTTATATGTCTTGCCGCTGTAGAACAGTATGCGTTCGGTCGTCGTGGTCTTTCCGGCGTCTATATGCGCCATGATGCCTATATTTCTTGTAAGCTCCAATGGATATTGCCGTGGCATATCAGTCTCCTTAAATTAAACGTTCTCCGCGGGGGCAAATCAGCCGCCCCCGCATAGGCGCTACCACCTGTAATGCGCGAAGGCGCGGTTGGACTCGGCCATTTTATGCGTGTCCTCGCGTTTCTTGACCGAGCTGCCTAAATTATTGTTGGCGTCCATAAGCTCGCCGGCCAAGCGCTCCCGCATTGTTTTCTCGCCTCTTTTGCGTGAAAAACTGATAAGCCAGCGCAGTCCGAGCGTCTGACGGCGTTCGGGGCGCACTTCGATCGGCACCTGATATGTCGCGCCGCCGACGCGCCGTGCCTTGACCTCCAGCACCGGCATAATGTTTTCCATCGCCTGAGTGAATATTTCCAACGGTTCCTTTCCGGTCTTCTCCCGGATAATGTCGAATGCGCCGTACACAACTTTTTGAGCTACGCCCTTGCGGCCGTCCAGCATGACCCCGTTGATCAGCTTCGTCACGAAGCGCGAATTATACAACGGATCAGGCAAAACTTCCCGCCTGGGCACATTTCCTCTTCTGGGCACAGTGCTTCCCTCCTTCATAAACTGAGTTCATAGGTACTGCCTTACAGTTAACAGATAACAACGAACAGATAACAACGGACGGCCTATTTTAACTGTTAACTATTCTCTGTTATCTGTTAACTGTCAACCGTACTGCTACTTAGCCGGCCGAGCCGGATTTGGGACGTTTCGCGCCGTACTTTGAACGGCTTTGGCGGCGGTTCACCACACCCTGAGTATCCATGGTGCCGCGGATGATGTGATAACGCACGCCGGGGATGTCCTTAACGCGCCCGCCGCGGATCATGACAACGCTGTGCTCCTGCAAGTTGTGCCCGACTCCCGGGATATACGCCGTAACCTCATGCCCGTTGGACAGGCGCACGCGCGCTATTTTACGGAGCGCCGAATTGGGCTTCTTGGGCGTTGCGGTACGCACTGCGGTGCAGACGCCGCGCTTTTGCGGTGAGCTTATATCCGTGGGCGCTTTGCGCAGGGTATTCAGCCCCTTTTGCAGGGCGGGGGAAGTGGATTTATGAGTAACTTTTTCACGTCCGTGCCGCACCAGCTGGTTAAACGTAGGCATCGTATTCCTCCTTTCCTTAATAATTATCTATGTTATAATGCCCCAAATCAGGGCAAATAACGCAATTTCTACCGCGATAGCAATATCGCCGCCACGGCGCAGCCGACCTCTATACCGCAGGCTTTGCCCAGCTCGGCGCAACTTTCGGCGTACTCAACCTTAACGCCCGCTTCGGCGCACAGGCTCTCAAAGGGCTGCCGCACTTTCATGTCGGCGTCCCCGGCGATGAACGCTACGGCGGCGGCGCCGTCCTTTACGGCCTTCCGCGACTGCTTCAGACCGACGACCTTTGACTTTGTTTTAAGTTCATCCAAGAGTGTTCACCTCACCGAATGTGAATGCTATCACAAAACTTCCGGCATGTCAACTGTTTGGCGGCGTTTTTATATAAATATTTGCGGCGCGGCTTAAACCTGCCAAGGTATAAACCCGTTTTCAAGTGAGATACTATAAAAAAACCAGACGGAAAGAGGTCCTGCCATGACAATGACAAACGCCGAATATTCAAGGCTCTCCGACAAAATGTCGCCAAAATCCCCGCTTCTGCGCAATATATGTATGGCGTATCTGTCCGGCGGCCTTATCTGTACCGCGGGCCAGGGGCTGTACGCCCTGTATGAAGCTTTGGGGCTCAGCGAGGAGCATGTATCCATGGCGGTGCCGGTAACGCTGATTTTTGCCGGCGCGCTCCTGACGGGGCTGAGAGTGTTTGACGACATAGCAAAAGTTGCCGGCGCGGGCACGCTTGTGCCGATAACGGGGTTTGCCAACGCCATGGTATCCCCCGCCATGGAGTTTAAGAGCGAGGGGCTTGTGCTGGGGCTTTCCGCCAGAATGTTCAGCATAGCTGGCCCCGTGCTGGTGTTCGGCATATCCGCGTCGGTCCTGTACGGCGTTATACTGGTGCTGCTGAAATAACACGGCCTTAGTTAAGTTACAAGTTAATAGTTACTAGTTATCAGAAGGCGGGGGATGACGAAACAGGTGGAGTGAACCGCTTGTCTTGTAACTTGTAACTATTAACTTGTAACTATGAAAAAACACATTAAATTTCCAAACTTTTCTATTGACTTCTCACCGGCAATGGTGTACAATTCCTGTACATACGTTTTCTGCCATAAGCATTTGCGCAGAATTTAGGGCCATTTATTGGAAGAACCGCAAAAAATAAACGGAGGTAAAGAAATGAAACTCAAAAGATTACTAGCGGCAACCTTGGTGTTCGCGTTCGTGCTGACGCTTGGCGGCACGGTGTTCGCGGCGGACCCGTCCGGCGTCTCCGACCTGCCCTCGGCAGGCTCGTGGAACTACGAAGCGCTTGTTTCCATGATTACAAACGATGTCATTCCCCCCGAAAACGGACTTGTCAGACCCAATGACCTGATTACGGTCTCCGAAATGTACACATACGCCGGAAACGCTCTTGGCGTAGCGCTTACAGCGCCCTCAGGCGGCTCGAACATCGCAACGCGCGAGGACATGTTCATCCTTCTGGCGGACATCGTCGGCGCAGAGCTGTCGCCCTTTGACAGCGCCAATACATATCTTGGCGGCTTTGCCGACGGCGCATCCATCGCCAACGCGGCCAGAGACCCCATCGCCGCGCTGATCAAAGCGGGATACATCGGCGGCATAATCTCGGGCGGGGTTTCCAACCTTTACCCGAAAAATCAGCTTTCAAAATCCGAGTTCGCCCTGCTGGCGCACCGCATCTTCGGACAGTTTGTCAACTCGGCCGGCACGGTCAACCGTGACGTCGCCGGCAATATCACCGTCCGCTCCTCGGGCGTCACCCTCAGCGGCATAGTCGTCGAGGGCGACCTGATCATCGGCGGCAGAGGCGGCTCTATCGACGTCACCCTTACCAACACCACGGTTCGCGGGCGCGTGATTGTGCGCGGCAACGCCTCCGTATCGGCCTCGAGAAGTTTCGTCGGCACAATACACAACTACGCCAACCTTACATACACCGGCAACGCCACCACGCTGAACCTCCGCGGGGACCGCAACACCGTCAGATTCTCCAGCGGAGACCTGAGAAGCCTTAACGTTGAGTCCGGAAACAACACCGTTACCATAGGCGCCGGCGCCGACATCACCTTCTGCACGGTTGACGGCAGCGGCAACGACATCAGCGGCAGCGGCAAAATCGGCAGCGTCAGCTTCTCCGGCAGCAGCAACAAGCTCGATGTCTCAGGCGCCAATGTCGTAAGCAACACGGGCGCCAACAACGTCACGAACACGCTGACCGGCACGTACAACATGACCGGCGCAGAGATCATCAGCGCCACAACGATTAACGTCACATTCGACGCTAAAATCCAAACCGCGCCCGCCAGCGCGTTCACGCTCTCGGGCAATCTGGTGCATTGGACCAGCGGCTCCGCCACCCCCAACAGCACCAGCATCTCCAGCGACGGCCGCACCGTCACCCTTACCTTCACCAGCGCCAGCTTCACCAACGTATACAACTACTACTCCGGCACGGTTACTTGCACCGACGCGGTTGTATCAAGCGAGAAGGCCACACTGAACACAAAGAGTGTTAGTGTGGGTTGGTATGGACATGGGCAGTGGTATTATGACCCTGTTATAAACTGGCCTTCAACTATTACTAACGGAACTATAAGCTCTATAACGAATACAGGAACATCCAGAAACCTTACGATCACATTATTTAACGGTTCGTCAACATCAATCGAATTTTGGTCGGGAGCTTATAGCGTAACAATGCCAACAGCAAAAACTGGCGTCAGCGTGGCGTATGATACGAATTGGAACTACTGGAACAACAACTGGAATAACTGGGGCGGATATTTTGGTCATGGTTATTATCATGGTGCATATAGGTGGAACAGCGCATGGTATGAAGTGTATTACGACAGTTCTATACCAAGCAGTACCGGTACAGGATACTATTACTACAGGGGCAACACTTCCACCAGAACGCACATTACCAACCTTAACGACTCCAACTGGGATCGTTCCGGCTTTGGCGGTTTCGGCGGCTACGGGATCCCAGGTACGCTGACGATTGGAACCAGTGCGACAGGGACAAATGGTAGCACTAGCTTCAAAATAGTTTCGACAGGTGATATTTACTACACCGGATACAGCACAATAGAATATACTATAACACTTGAGGTCATAGCAAAGCCCAGCTCCTAAAATAACCAGTCATTCCCCCTCGCCTGACAAACGGGCGGGGGGGATAAACCCTATCTAAATATAAAAGGAGTTTTGCAAATGGACGCGATAGACGTAGGCATACTGTCGATTCTCCCGCCTTTGATTGCGATAATCCTCGCGCTCGTGACCAAAGAGGTCATCTCTTCACTGTTAATAGGCATACTCTCGGGCACGTTAATCTACTCGGTCAACACCGGCGGCGGCTTCATGGGGTTTTTCGACTCCACGCTTACGCTCATGCTGGACAAAATGGGTGATAACGCGTCTATAATTTTATTCCTCGCGTTTTTGGGCGCGCTCGTGGCGATAGTGACCAAGGCGGGCGGCTCGCGCGCGTATGGCGCGTGGGCGGCAAAAAAGGTCAAGAACCGCTCGGGCGCGTTATACGCGACGTCGGCGCTGGGTGTCCTGATTTTCGTTGACGACTATTTCAACTGCCTCACAGTCGGCACGGTCATGCGTCCGGTCACCGACAAGTTCAAGGTGTCGCGCGCGAAGCTGGCGTACATAATCGACTCCACGGCCGCGCCGGTATGTATTATCGCGCCGATCTCGTCGTGGGCGGCGTCCGTCATCTCCCAGATGGAGGGCACGGGCCTGAACGGTATGCAGGCGTTCGTCCAGTCCATACCGTATAACCTCTACGCGCTGCTGTCTATCGCCATGGTATTCGCGCTCACGGCGCTGAAAAAGGATTTCGGCCCGATGGCGAAGCATGAAAACGCGGCGGACAAATCCTTTGCCGCGAAAGCCGTGGCGGAGGACGATTTCGCGGCCGTCAAGCCTTCGGACCGCGGCCGCGTTATCGACTTGGTGCTGCCGGTCGTCGCGCTTATCGTAATCTGCGTGCTGAGTATGTTATATGTCGGCGGCTACTTCGACGGCGGCATGACACTGGCCGAGGGCTTCGGCGAAACCGACGCGGGCGTCGCGCTGGCGCTCGGCGGATTCCTCACGCTTATCTTGACATTCCTTTTCTTAGTGCCGCGCAAGGTTCTGCGCTTCCGCGATTTTATGGAGAGCATCGGCGTGGGCATAAAGGCCATGGTGCCCGCGTTCATCATACTGGTGCTGGCGTGGACAATCAGCGGCGTCTGCCGCGACCTGTTAAACACCGGCGAATACGTCGGCGGACTGGTGGAAAGCTCCAACATGCCCGTCGCGGTTATCCCCGCGATAGTGTTCGCGGTGGCCTGCTTCCTCAGCTTCTCAACCGGCACCTCATGGGGCACGTTCGGCATACTGATCCCCATTGTCGCGGTCATCTGCCAGAGCGCCGCCCCCGACCTGATGATAATATCCCTCGCGGCCACGCTCGCGGGCGCGGTGTTCGGCGACCACTGCTCGCCGATCTCCGACACGACAATCCTGTCGTCAACCGGCGCCGGCTGCGACCACATGACCCACGTATCCACACAGATACCATATTCCATAACCGTCGCCGCATGCTGCTTTGTCGGATACATCGTCGCGGGCTTTACGCGGAACGTGTTCGTAACGCTGCTCGCGTCGGCCGCGCTGCTCGCGGTTACGCTGTTCGTGTTATGCGGTAAATTCAAAAAGACCGCGGAGGTCAAAAAATGAAATATGTGCTGGGGGTTGACGGCGGCAATACCAAAACAGATTACATGGTGTTCACCGCCGACGGCGCCCTTGTAAGACATAAGCGATACGGTACCATAAGCCACGAGCGGTTCCCCGAGGCGTTTGACAAAACGCGCGAGCTGCTCGCGGCCCATATCGGCGAAGTGCTTGACGGGCTAGCGGAGCCTGAGGATGTCGCGGCGGCCTTCGGGCTTGCCGGCCTAGACATGCCGTTTCAGGGCGACAAGCTGAAAGAGATCATCTCAGACACGGGCTTCAAGCTGTTCGGCGCGGCAAACGACGGCGTGCTGGGCATAAAGGCCGCCGCGCCCAACGGATACGGCGTCTGCTCCATAAACGGCACCGGCACCGTCGCCGCGGGCATCGACCCGAAGGGTACCTTCAGACAGGTCAGCGGCGTCCACCCGTTCAGCGGCGACGAGGGCGGCGGCGGCGAGCTGACACGCCAGACCGCGCGACGCGTATACGACGAGCTGTTCCGTTTCGGCAGGCCCACCGCCATGACCGGACGTCTGCTGAACCTGCTGGAAATCACCGACAAACACCTGTATCAGGAGGTATATCTGAACCGCGTCTACAACGATATAAAGGACTGGCAGGTATCTGACATAATGCTCGACTGCGCGCTGGACGGCGACGCCGTCGCGTCGGAGGCGCTGGAAACCGTGGGAACCGAGATGGCGAGGTCCGCCGCCGGCTGCGCCCGTGAGCTGGATTTCACCGGCGTTGTTATCGACGTCGTCTGGGCCGGCTCGCTGTGGATAAAACCCAAAACCCCGCTGATGCGCGACGCGTTCAAGCGCGAGTTCAACCGCCTTCTGGACTGCGACGCCAATTTCATCAGCCTGAACATGCCGCCCGCGAGCGGCGCGGTGCTGTGGGCGCTGGAGCTTAATAACGGCGCGTTCCCTCAGGGCGGGCTGAAAGCAAAGGTCATGGATCAGATTCAGCAAATAAAAATGTGAGGATTGATTTATATGGGGCTTAAACTCGCGGTTATCGGCGCGGGCAGCACATATCTGCCCGAGCTTATCCAAGGCGTGATCGACCGCGCCGCGGTCTTTCCCGTAAGCAAACTCTATCTCGAGGACATCGACGAATACAAGCTGAACATCGTCGGCAGCCTTGTCGAGCGTATGCTGAAGCGCGCGGGACTGGACACCGAGGTCGTCAAAACCGACTGTCTGGAGTCCTCGCTGGACGGCGCGGACTTCGTTTTCGGACAGATCCGCGTGGGCAAGCTGGCCGCGCGTATCCTCGACGAAAAAATACCGCTCAAGCACAACCTCATCGGACAGGAAACGGTGGGAATCGGCGGGTTTTTCAAGGCCCTGCGGACGATCCCCGTTATCATTGACATCGCGCAAAGAATGGAAAAGCTGTGCCCCGACGCCTTTTTTATCAACTTCTCAAACCCGTCGGGCATACTTGCGGAGGCGCTGCTCAACAACACAAAAATCAAGGCCATGGGGCTTTGCAACGGCCCTATCGGCATGATCTCGCGCGTGAAAAAGGACCTCGGCCTTACCGCCCCCGAAATCGACTTTATCGGGCTTAACCACCTCAGCTTTATCGTGGGCGTCCGCGAAAACGGCATAGATTATTTCCCCAAAGCCATGGAAACAATGGCGGGCACGGTACAGCTTCAGAATATCCCAAAGGGCGAGCTAAGCCCCGAAGCGCTTAGAGCCATGGGCGGTATCCCCATATCCTATCTCCAGTATTACGCGCTCAGAGAACAGAAGCTGGCGCATCTGCGCGGGGAAAAGCAGTCGCGCGGCGAGGTGTGCGTGGAGATAGAGAACGGCCTTCTGGAGATGTATCAGGACGAAAACCTTAACGAAAAACCCGCCCTGCTCGACAAACGCGGCGGCCATATGTACTCCGAGGCGGCGATGACGCTGGCCGACGCGATATACAACGACAAAAAAGAACGCCATGTCGTAAACGTCCTGAACGGCGGGACATTCGACTTCATGAACGCTGACGACTGTATCGAAACTACCTGCATCGTCGGCAAAAACGGCGCGGTCCCCGTACCGATCCCCGGCTTCGCTAACAACTATATCAAGGGCATAATGAAAACTGTAAAATACTATGAAAAACTTACGATCGAGGCCGCGCTGGAGGGCAGCGACAGCAAAGCGCTCGCCGCGCTTATGCTGAACCCGCTCGTCGGCGATTTCGACGCGGCAAGCGCCTGCTACTATGAAATGAAAGAGGCGCACAAAAAGTATCTGCCGGCATTTTACCCGTAAAGCCACACCTCAAGCTGTTTCACGCCAAACTCCAGGGCCTCCTCGTGAGAGCTGAGAAACAAATCAATTTTATTGCCCTTTATGGCGCTTCCGGTATCCTGCGCGAACCGCGCGCCCAACCCCTCCAGCTCAACAACGCTCCCCAGCGGGATAACCTCAGGGTCCACCGAAACCGTATATCCGACCACCGGATAGCGCATACCGGCCTGCGTAGGGGTGTTCAGCTGATACCCCGTCCATTTCCCGTTGCATTTAACACATTCGCAATAAGCGGTCACGGTAAACATCCCAAGGCTTGTGGGCGTGCTGTCAGGCACGGCCACGGTTTCTGTATACGGCCCGTCGTCCTCCTCCCGCTCTTCCCGCGATTCCTCCGCCAGCCTCGCGTATACCTCGATCCACTGGGGCATTGCCGTTACCGGCGAAACCTCCGCCGAGGGAACGGGGGACGGCGCTTCCGTCGCCCCGCCGCTCATCTCAGGCTCTATAATAATTTCAGGCGCACACGCCGACATTATAACCACTAAAAATATCACAAAAAATCTTCGTCGCATAATTCCCTCCCGTATAATATTATGTCTACCATAAACATTATAGACATTGAGCGACAAGATTTTTTGTCGAAGCAGCGCGAAAACTTTTTGGAAAAATTTGGAAATTTTGCTTGATTTATTCCAGTTAATGTGTTATTCTAATTTTGCCAACGAAATGGTAATATTTAACAGCGGAGGAGAAGTTGAAAATGGAAAAACTTACCAAGATCATCATTGCCGACAAGAACGCCGAGTTCCGTGAGAGGCTGGTATCGCAGTTCGGGGAAGAGAAGAGCTTTCATGTTGCCGGAGAGAGCGGAAGCGGGGAAGAACTGCTTGAACTGATCGCCGCCCTCGCGCCTGACGTCGTAATAACGGAGTATGTCCTGCCGCATATGGACGCCGGCGCGGTTATGAGCGAGCTGGGCGCGCCGAAACAGAAGCCCGCGTTCTTTGTGTTCTCCAGCTTTGACAGCGAAACCGTAAAGCTGCAAATGTCCGAGCTGGGCGCGAAGGCGTTTATGCTAAAGCCCTTTGACCCCAAATACTTAGTCGAGCAGGTCAAGCAGTATACCTCGGGGTATACGCGCCGGAGCGAGCCGCAGATGACCGCGTCCGTCACAGCCGCGGACATCGAAACGCGCGTCACCAAGATAATACACGAGGTCGGCATCCCCGCGCATATAAAGGGGTATCGCTATACGCGCGAGGCTATAATGACCGTCATCAGAGAGCCTGATATAATCAACTGCGTCACCAAACAGCTGTATCCGGCAGTAGCGGCCGTTTATAACACCACTCCGTCGCGGGTGGAGCGCGCGATCCGCCACGCGATAGAGGTCGCGTGGGACAGGGGCGACGTCGATACGCTGAACAAAATCTTCGGCTATACCGTTTCAAACGACAAGGGCAAGCCCACAAACTCCGAGTTTATCGCCATGATCGCGGACCGGCTGTCGTTGCAGCTCAGAGCCATCATATAGCTATGAGAGTAATCGAGCCGTCGTTTGAGATCATCGGCGCTGTTGATTCCGCCGCGATCATGCGTGAGCTGGAGCTTATCGGGCGCGTATGCTATAAAAGTGAGGACCGTATCACCGGCGATTCGGCGAACCGGTTCCTCGCAAGCATCCTGAAACGCGGACACGAATCCGTTATCGAGCATAGAGCAATAACCGTAAAGCTCATATGCGACCGCGGCGTGTCGCATGAGCTGGTGCGGCACAGGATCGCCAGCTTCAGCCAGGAGAGTACGCGCTATTGCAACTACTCCGGCGACAAATTCGGAAACGAGCTGACGTTTGTTAAGCCCTTTTTCTGGGCGGATGACTTGGAAAAATACGCGCTGTGGCTTGAAGCCATGCGGCAGACGGAGGCCAACTACCTGAAACTGCTCGATATGGGCGCAACGCCCGAGGAGGCGCGCGCCGTACTGCCGAACAGCCTGAAAACAGAGATAGTCATGACAATGAACCTGCGCGAGTGGCGGCACTTTTTCAAGCTGCGCGCCGCGCCTCAGGCACACCCGCAAATGCGTGAAATTGTCACGCCGCTGCTGGCATATATGAAAGAAATACTGCCGGTCATATTCGCTGACCTGTAGAAATTCACCGCATATTTAATAAAAACAGCAAGGCTCTCAATCCTTTACAGCATTGAGAGCCTTGCCTTTTGCAATGTGAGCAACATAAAACCTAAAAAGAATAATTTGCTCTTGAAGTGTTAAATAAAATATATTATAATAAACTATGAGTGGATTTCGTCGAACTATAAAAAGCCGCCGTTATAACAAGGCGGCAGGGGGAACTATATAAAATGAAGAAAATAATATGCGCCTTATTATGCGCGATTCTTCTGCTGGCAGTGACTTCAGGATGCCTGAGCGACGTCCCGGAATCGTCGCAGGGCTCGCCGTTTTCTTCTTACCGCGATATTCCTGACGTTACCCAAGCTGAAATCGAAGCCATCGAGGCACTGCGAAGTCAGGGAGCCTCCTTTACTATAAATATCCCCCACAGCACGGAGCTGTTCACAGACGACGACGGACAAATGCGCGGCTATATGGTTTTGCTCTGCGATTGGCTGACAGAGCTGTTCGGCATACGCTTTCAGCCGGAAATCGAAGAGCTGGGCGTAATCCTTAAAAAACTGGACGCCGGAAAACCCGAGCTGGCGAGCTTGGTCATTACCGAAAACCGTCTGCTGAGCTATTATATGACAGACCCCACAGTCCAGCGCTCGTTAAAAACCATGCGGCTTGAGGGCAGCCAGCCGGTCGAAGCAATCACAGGCCCGCCGCGGTATGTTTTTCTCGAGGGCACCATGATCATGGAGCTGTTCGAGGACAGGCTTGAACCCGGCTCATACGTCAAGGTCGTCGCCGAGAGCTACGAAGACGCCTACCGGATGCTGCAAAACGGCGAGGCCGATTTATTCATCGGCCACAACACAATGGAGATCGCGTTTGACGCCTACGGCGCCGTGATCGCCGAGGATTTTCTGCCGCTGACATTTATCCCCGTCGGCCTTGCCGCGGGTAACGAGAGCCTCGAGCCGGTTATCTCCGTAATAACCAAAGCCCTGCGAAACAACGCTTACCATCATCTGACCGAACTGTACGGCCGGGGGTATCAGGATTACAAAAAGCACAGGCTCGCCATGCGGCTTACCGGCGAAGAACTGGAATACCTGCGGAATAATCCCGTGATACCGTTCGCCTCCCAATATATGTCCTATCCCGTTAGCTTTTACAATACGAACGAAGAACGGTGGGAAGGCGCGGTCTTTGACGTTCTGGAAGAAATGTCGCAGCTTACCGGAGTTTCCTTTGAGCTGGTCAACAACACCTCCGCGGAGCTGCTCGAATTGATGACCATGCTCGAGGACGGACGCGCGTACTTCATGCCGAACCTGATCCAAAGCCCCGAAAGGAGAGAGCGGTTCCTATGGCCGGACACTCTGTACATAACCGACCGCTACGCCCTGCTCTCCAAACAGGATTACCCGAATATCGAATTGAACGACATCCCGTTTGAACGTGTGGGATTTGCCAGAGGCTCCGCCTTTGCCGACATGTTCCGCAGCTGGTTCCCCAACGCTGTAAACGCCAGAGAGTACCCCAACACGGACGCGGCCTTCGCGGCCCTTGACCGGGGCGAGGTTGACCTTGTTATGTCCAGCCAGAGCAGGCTTGCCTCCCTCACCAATTACTACGAGTATTCGGACTACAAGGCAAACTATCTTTTTTACGACGCCTTTGAAGCGTCCTTCGGGGTAAATAAGGATCAGGCGGTCCTTGTGTCCATTATCGACAAAGCGCTGATGCTTATTGACACCGTGAGAATTTTGGAGCAATGGCAGACGAAAACCTATGACTATCAGGCAAAAGAGATGAGAAACCGGCAGTCATGGATTATCGCCACATCCGTTT
>WRMG01000014.1 GCA_009777255.1 Oscillospiraceae bacterium
AGTTAGGGATATATTTTCTATCCTGTGGCAACAGGTACATTTTTGCACACAAAGTATAGCAATCGTTAAATAATATATGGTGGGGCAATCCATATATCGCTTGTTGTTTTTTCATAAAAATATGCGGTTTGCTCGTAGTTTAATTTTTCGCACATATTTTTAGAATTGATATTGTCGAAAGCGATAGCCAAATGAAAATGATGTATTCCTAATTTTTTACACTCGGATTCCATTCTGTCTGTCAAAGCCGTCCCAACGCCAGCCCGCCTGTAATCTTCTCGGACATAGATTTCTGTAAATTCGCAATACGGTTCAGCGTAGCACAAACTCCGAATAATGGCACAACAGCAAAATCCAGCATATGTTTCGCCGTCTATTGCCACGAGGACTATTTCCCCTGTATTGCTTTCGAGAGACTTTTGAGTTTTTTCCAACGTAGTCCAACCTGCGCCGTTAAATAAATTATTTAGTTCGTAGACTCCGGCTGCATCAGCACCGGTAGCACGGCGAATTTCCATGATACATGCCTCCGATAATATAAATTTTCTACGCCTTCCTTATATCCCTATCAACAACCCTATTATAACTACCCGACTGCTTAACAACCCAAAGGGGGATTGTGAAGCGGGCCCCCTTCACGCTATAGTCATTAAGTTTTTTCGGCGGAAAAACCTTAATATTTCGTCGCCCACGCCGACACCAGCAGCACCGGCACCGTCCACAGCAGCTGGAACATCAGCACATTCGCGGGACTCGCGGACGACGCCGCGCCGACGGACGTGAAATAGAACATCATCAAGAGTCCCAGCACCGCTCCCGCCACACTCAGCCACAGATTAATATTCGCCGTGCGCTTCAGCGAAAAAGCTCCGACAATAATCTCGGCGTACGTAAGAAGCCCCTCCCTGCCCGCGATAGCGGACGGCTTCGCCCTCACCGCTCTGGCCGGATCGGACAGCGTAAGCCGCTCCTCAATAACGGGATAATCCATCTGCTCCTCGTCCAGCCTAAAGCGCGATTTGAGGCTGGACACCGTGATATTGAAATCCCTGACGGCGAACAACGGCAGACAGCCGTGGTGCGCAAACATCGTCAGCGCGGTCTTCACGCTGTTCTGCACGGTGTAGTTTATGGCGAAAATACCCGCGAGTTCCATGTTTATCGAGATAAACACGGCGTTCTTTATATTCAGCTCCTGCGGCATAGATATGCTCATGCTGACCATAAAATTATACGATCCCACCAGTACGCGGTCGTTATTGAGATACGCGCCCATGCCGCCGCCCTCATAATGCCGGAAATCATGCACGGCGCGTATCGCGTCGAGATTGCCCTTGAGCAGTTCGTTAAACGCCCGCGAGAGTTCGCTGCCCGACGCGCTCACAACGCTTGTGGCGTATGAAATAACCTTGTCGAACGAATGGCTACCGAACACCTTCAGCCCGTTCAGCGTCACCGAACCGGGCGGGTATACGTCGGAATCCGTCAGCACCGCGACGTCCGACCGCGAGAGCAGCCGCGCCCCCGTCCAGCCCGCCAGCGCCGCCCCGACGGCGGCCAGCCGCGCGGACACCGCGTTATACGGCAGCGCGAACGCGAGCATCGACGCGAACGGCGCGGCATATGACATAATCGCCGACCATACCCAAAAGAAATTCTTAGGCTCGTCGGCGCCGAACGACACCAAAAACGCCAGCAGCACGCCGGAAATCAACACCAGCGGCATAAAGAAATTGAAAAATTTCTCGATATTGTCCTGACGCTCCGTCTGTATAACAAAGCCCTCGGGCGCCCCCTCGCGTTTCGTAATACCCGAGCTGTCGTCAAAAAGCCTGTCCTCCATCGTAACGATTTGGCATGGCTTGGCGTTTTTCGCCACCATATATGTCCTGAGCCGCGCACCGTGACGCAGCCGCGCCGACAACAGCGCAAAGAACACGGACACGGCCGATACCGCGCAGTACGGCAAAAACGCGTCCCATCTGTGCGGGAAGATGAATATGCTGAACACATGCGCCATGCTGGCAATACACGCGACAGCGACGCCCGTTTCCACGGCCGGCCGCAGTCTGAACAAATCCGCCAGCCCTTTGCCGATAATATCCGCGGCGCACAGCATAACTAATATCTGTCCGGCAAGCATAAAAAACAGATACATATAAGGGTTGTATAAAAAGTCGATAGCTCTGGGGAACGGGAGCAAAAACCTGTGCGCGACGGTGCCGTATACCAACGGCAGACACAGCAGCAGAGCGCCGAGCGTCCTGAACGTCAGCGAGTGGACATACGGTATCAGCTTCGCCGCGGCGTCGGCCGGCGAGATTTCCGTTTCGGGGTCCTTCAAACGCTTTGTGTGTTCTCTTACACGCTCGCCGAACGATTTTTGAGGTTCATACGGCTCCTCCTCGGCGTCGTCGTCCTCATGCGTCCCCACATATTCGTCGCTGGGCATAAACGCCTGCGAAAAATCCTCCGGCGGCCCGAACACGCTCTGGTCGATAACTATTTCGCCGACAGCGTCCATATCCCCGGCGAGCTGTTCAACCTCCGCCTCTAAAGGACTTTTAAGCGGGACCGCAATATCCTCGGGCGTCGGCAGAGGCTCGGTGTCGTCCTCAACGACCTTGCGCATGTCGTCGAGCAGCTGATTGAGCTTCTCGTTCGCCGCCGTGACCGAGTCCGTAATATCGACGTCAACGACAGGCTCAACGGGCCTCACGGGCTTACTGAGCGCCGCGTCGTACCTGAACTCCGCCAGAATATCCTCTAATTTTAGCTCTTTATCGTCCATAAGATCACCCCACAAGCGGTTGATACATTAAGCGACTGTGTTTTGCCGTACATCGGGATACGCACAAGCACATCGCAGTTTTCCTTAACAAGCCGTCCCAGCCCTTCGCCTTCGCCGCCCAGCACAAGCGCCGCGCCGCCGGAGAAATCCACCTCGCCGAGCGGCTTCGCGCCCTCGTTGCACTCCGCGCCGTAAACCCACAGCCCGCGCTCTTTCAGCTCTTTAAGCAGCGCCGGTATGTTCGGCACCCTGACGACCGGTATATGCTCCAAAGCGCCGGCCGCCGCCTTCGCCAGTGAACCGGTCAGCCCGGCGCTGCGCCGCTTTGACACTATAACGCCGTGCGCGCCCGCGCATTCGGCGGTCCTGACGATCGCCCCGAGGTTGCGCGGATCCTCCACGCCGTCGCACACGACGACAAGCGGCGGCTGCCCGCTCTGCCCTGCCTTTTGCCAAATGTCGTCCATCTCCGACCAGGCATGAGCGGCGCCCGCCGCGATAACCCCCTGATGCGCGGAGGTCTGCGACATGGCGTTCAGCCTTGCCCTGTCACATTCGACAACGGGTATACCGCTCTCCCGCGCCAGCTGCCTTATATCCGACAATCCGTGCGCGTCCTTCAGCAGGAACAGCTTATCAATCGGGCGGTTCGCTATAAGCGCCTCCCTCACGGCATGACGGCCCTCGAAAGTTTGTGTTGTTTCCATAACAGTGATTATAGCACAAACGGCGCGGCAAGAAAAGCCCTAAATTCAATTTTTATATTTTTCTCGACATACACAGGGCGGGTATAGTATTATATAATGGTATAGTTTATATTTCTGAGGGCAGTATATGTTGAAAAATCAAAGTAAATCAAGGGTCAAAAAAGTATGCGCGGTTGTTGCGGCCGCCGTCGTACTCATACATGCCGTTCACGCCGTCACACTGGACAGAGTTATCGAGTACAAAGAAATATCCTTCGGCTCGCCCGATATTCCCGCGGAAATGAACGGCTACCGAATCGCCTTTATCACCGACACCCACGCCATGCCCGCAGCCCGCCTGAGAGATGTCACGGAAGAACTGAACCGCCGGCAAATAGATTTGCTGGTTCTCGGCGGGGATTTCCCGTACGCCGACGGAGCCGAGCAGCGCTCAATGGAAATTCTTTCCGAAGTCGCGGCCGGCGACGGGATATACGGCGTGGAGGGAAACCATGACAGGCGCACAGCGCTGTTCGCGGCCATGGAGGCCTACGGCATAGTCCCTTTGTCGAACAGCGGGCTTTATATACGGGAGAACTTTTACCTGGCCGGTGTCGAGGACCTTTGGAACCGAACTCCCGATATATCCCGGGCAATTGACGGAAGCTCGCCGGATGATTTTGTGCTGCTGCTCGCGCATAATCCCGACATAACCATGCTGCAAGACACCGGCGGCGTTGACCTGATTTTATGCGGGCACACGCACGGCGGGCAAATCACGTTTTTTGGTATTTGGGCGCCCTATTTTACTTTCAGGAACACCATTACCAATTACGGCCAGCGCTTCCGGTCGGGTTGGGCGCTGTCGCGTGACTCTGTTCCCGTCTATGTCAGCAACGGCGCCGGCGAGTATCTTCCCAGAGTCTTTGCCAGACCTCAGGTGATTATAATAGAGTTACACAATGAGTAAGCGCCGCGTTAACCATTAACAGGCAAGCGGGCGGCAAAATACCGCCCGCTTGAAATATAAAGGGACGGCCAACGGCCGTCCCCTTTTAGATTTTACGCTAACAGCTGCAAAACCCTTTCGGGCGAAAGTCCGGCGTGCAGTCCGGCAGTATCCTCGGGATTGGCCATCAGCGAGTCCAGCAGAAGCCTTATGCCGCCCGCGGGCCGCTCCGCCTCCGCGCCGTTGTCAACCTCGACGGCGTTTCTCTGGGACACGGTAAGCGTTACGCCGTTTTCTTCGGCGTCTGAAGCGCCGTTAACGCTATT
Organism: Oscillospiraceae bacterium; assembly: GCA_009777255.1. Lineage (GTDB taxonomy): Bacteria > Bacillota > Clostridia > Oscillospirales > UBA929 > WRMG01. The sequence continues at coordinate 4,753 of WRMG01000014.1, forward strand.
CCCGCGCGCCGCCTCGTCCGCTCTCTCAGCAGCCTCGTTTACCGGCAATTTTTGTTGCGGGTTAACGGCTGTTTGGTTTATTCTCACCTTTAATCACCTGCCCTCGACATCATTTTAACACATCTTACATAAAACCGCAATATGTTTTTTAATATTTTTTTCGCACCCGCAAAAAAAATTTCTAATCATTCCGCCCTTGACAAATTTTGTCAGCTTGTGTTACAATAACATATATTATGTAAACACAAGGGGTAGTGTGATGAAACGTGTGATAACACTGCTGGCTTTAGCCGTATTGCTTGTATCAAATTACGCAGCGGCAGCGGAGCCGGTTGCGCTTGCGGGCCTGAGCATACCGCTGATAGCCAGCAGGGACAATAATTTACCGAGAGATTATGTCCCCGAGTTGGTACGGGTCCCCGGTACATATTTCTATCTTGAACAGGAAACACTGGACGCGTATCTGGACATGCTCGCGGACGCCAAAGCGGCCGGCCACGCGCGGCTGCGCCTGCAAAGCGCCTACCGCTCGTATGAAACTCAGCATACCCTGCACGAGCGCAAGGTCGCCGCGTACAAGCCCATATACGGCGACAGGGCGCGGGAGATGGCGGCGCGGGTGGTCGCCCGCCCGGGACAGAGCGAGCATCAGCTGGGCAACACGATCGACATAGCCAACGGCTCGCTCACGCAGTCGTTCGGCAAGACCGCCGCCGGTATCTGGCTCGCGGAAAACTCGTACCTGTACGGGTTTATACTCCGTTATCCCGAGGGCACAACATCCGTGACCGGCGTTATATACGAGCCGTGGCATTTCAGGTATGTCGGCAAGGACATAGCGAAGATAATCTATGATAACGACTGGACGCTGGAGGAATTTGTGCGTAATGCGAATGCGCAGAAAGAAAAATCTTATCCCCAGGCTTAACGCCGTCAAAGAGCTGTTTGCCGCAGCTCCGGAGGAACTGCGCGCCGCCGCCGGAGATAAAAGGCTTTGGGCCGAGCTGGGCTGCGGCATGGGCTCGTTCGCCGCCCGGACCGCGCGGGCCAACCCCGGGATATTCTACGCGGCGTTTGAGCGCGTGCCGGAGGCGATAGTCGTCGCCGCCGAGAAATCCGCGGGCATACCGAATATCAGGTTCATATGCCGCGACGCGCGCGAACTGGACCAGTGGCTCCCCTCCGGCGCGGCGGAGCGGCTTTTTATCCTGTTCTGCGACCCGTGGCACAAGAAAAAGCAGAGCAAACGGCGCCTGACGCACCGCGACTTCCTGAAAATATACGCTGAAATACTGTCAAAGGACGGCGAGTTGGTGTTCAAAACGGACAACACGCCGCTTTTTGAGTTCACACTGGAAGAATTAAAAGCGTCCGGCTGGAATATACTGACGGCGGCGGACGACTGGCACGGCGATCCTTCGCGGGATAAAGACGAGCCGGTCAGCGAGTATGAGAGCAGATTCATCGAAAAAGGACAGGCCATAGGCAGGATAACGGCGAGGCCCAACAGTAAGTAATGCCTGCCGTGTGAATATAACCTCTGTATTTGGGCAAAAATGCGAATACGGAGATTTATGCATCACACGGAGGATATATATGAATACGGTTGACGACTCCCGTCTGGAACGCTACGGCGAAAACGAGTCGAAGCTGCTGCGCACCGACGGCCTTTGTTCCGCGGGAAAAATCCGCCGCGCGCTTATACGCAATCTTAAAACCATCGACGGGACTGCCGCGCGCCTGTCCGAATGGGCGCGCACACAACAGAGCATCCCACAGGAATTCGAGTGGCTTCTTGATAACCGCTATCTCTGCGAGCGGGAGGGGAAGGAAGCCTGTCTTGATCTGCGCGGCGGCAAATCCATCCCCCGCGACGCGCAGACAGGGAATCCCACGCTGTACACCGCTGTGCTGTCGCTCGTCCGCGCCACGCGCGGCGGTATCACTCTGGAGCGGCTGACGGCGTTCTTAAACGGGTTCCAAAGCGAAAAAGCCTTTACGGAACGGGAGCTGAGCCTGCTTGTCCCCATGCTGAGGGCGGCGCTTATCGCCATGGTCGGCCGGATCTGCGTAAAGATGCGCGAGGTGATCTCGGGCTACGGTCAGGACCCCCGCTTTAATCCCTTTGCCGCCGAACGCGCGGTGCTTAGCGCGCTGTCACAGGGCAGCGCGCCGCCCTCCGGCGCCCAGGCGCTTGCCGAAACGGCAAAGGCTCGCCACGCCGAGCTGTCCGAAACAATAGGCTCGGCGATTACATCCCTAAGATTTCTCTCCGGCGCGGATTTGGGCGAGCTTCTGATGTCGTCCAGCGTCGTCGAGCGCGTCCTCTCAAACGACCCGTCGGGCCACTATCCCGTTATGAGCGAAGAGACGCGTATGCACTACCGCCAGAGGATTTCGCTCCTTGCGCGTAAGCATGGCATATCCGAGCCGAACGCCGCCAAGCTGTGCATATCGCTCGCCGAGAAGAGCAAAGATAACCGCCATGTGGGGTTCTATATTTTCCGCGAGCCTTTAGGGACCAAACCGCGTTCCTCCGCGGGTTTTTTCTATTTTTCAGCGCTGTTTATCCTCACCGCCTATATCTCGTCAATGGTTTTCGTCTTGACGGGAGCGTGGTACGCGCTCCTCGCCGCGCTGCTCCCCGCGTTTGAAATCGCCAAAACGCTATGCGACTTTTTTGCCGTCAGGCTAAAACGCCCCGAATTTATCCCCCGCATGGACTGCAAGGAGGGCCTTCCCGCCGACGGCGCCGCGTTATGTGTGATAACGACCGTATTAAGCCGCCCCGCCGACGGCGGCGAGCTGGCGAAAAAGCTCGAACGGTATTACCTCTGCAACCGCGACGCGGGCAAGCGCGCGGCGTTCGGGCTTTTATGCGACCTGCCCGACTCAAAGTCGCCGGCAGCACCGGAAGACGGCGCCGTGTTAGAGGCCGCGGCCGCCGCGATTTCAGACCTGAACAGACGCTATTCCGTTCCCTTTTTTCTGTTCGCGCGCGACAGGGAGTTCAGCGCCGGAGAGAACCGCTATATGGGCCACGAGCGCAAACGCGGCGCGCTTACCGCCCTTATGCGCGCCGCGCGCGGCAAAACCGGCGGGATCAACGTCCTTGCCGGCGGCGCCTCGCGGCTCGGCGACTTTCAGTTTATCGTTACGCTGGACTCCGACACGCGGCTCTCGGCGGGTACACTGCGCCCGCTGGCCGCGGCGATGCTCCATCCGCTGAACACGCCTGTTATCGACGCCGAAAGAGGCGTCGTCACACAGGGCCACGCGATGCTCCAGCCGCGCATGGCGGTGGACCTGAAAAGCGCGTCGAAGAACCTCTTCACAAGGCTTTTCGCCGGTCAGGGCGGTCTCGACCCATACAACGGCAATGTGTCGGACGTTTATCAGGACTTGTTCGGGCGCGGGATGTTCGTGGGCAAGGGCATAATCCACATCGACGCGTTTCTGCGGTGCTTAGACGGGCGCTTGCCCAAAAACCGCGTACTCTCGCACGATCTGCTGGAGGGCTCCTATCTTCGCGCGGGCTTTATAGGCGACATCGAATGGAGCGACGGCTTTCCCGAGCGCGTCTCCGCGTGGCTGGAACGCGCGCACCGCTGGGTGCGCGGCGACTGGCAAATAGCGGCCTGGGCGGGCCGCCGCGTCAAAACTCAGGGCGGCCGCGAAAAAAACCCGTTAAGCATGCTGTGCCGTTTTCAGATTTCCGACAACCTGCGCCGCAGCCTTACGCCGTTCAGTCTGCTGATTATACTGTCGCTGGCGTGTATATCCGGCGGCTATACGCTGGCGGTCCTGACTGCTTTGGCCGTTCTCGCGCTGTCATGCCGGCTGATAATATCGGCGGGACAGCTCGCCGCCCGCGCGGGCGCGAACGGCGGCCAGCGCTATCATTCCACCATCATCACGGGCGCAAAGGCGGCTTTTTACCAGACAGCCGCGCAGCTGTGGCTGCTGCCCATGCGCGCCCTGTACGACATACACGCCGTATCGCTCGCCCTCTGGCGGTTATGCGTGTCACGCCGGCATATGCTCAGCTGGCGCACCGCCGCGTCGTCGGACAGCCGGGCCGCCCGGACGGTTTCGTCCTACTACCGGCAATTCTTTTCCGCCGCTCTTTGGGGCGCGGCGCTCATTCTCACCGGCGGCGCGGCCGGTATCGCCGCGGGCGCGGCATGGTTTGCCTCGCCGTGGATGGCCGCGGTCATTTCAAAAAACAGCAAGCCCAAAAAAGAACTGACGGAAACCGACCGCCGGTTCTTGCTCCGTCACTCAAAGCTGATATGGGATTACTTTTTGGATAACGTCACCGAAGCCGACCACTATCTGCCTCCCGACAACTGGCAGGAGCAGCCCGCGGCGGGTCTCGCGCGCCGCACGTCGCCGACAAATATCGGGTTAGGGCTGCTGTCCGCCATAGCCGCGATGGATCTGGGGCTTGCCGATACCGAAACTATCCTGCGTTTTTTTGATAAAATGCTCAGCGGCGCCGAGCAGCTTCAGAAATGGAACGGGCATCTGTATAACTGGTATGACACCGCGACGCTCCAGCCGCTGCGCCCGATGTGCGTGTCCACGGTGGACTCGGGCAATTTCGCGGGCTATCTGCTGACGGCGCAGGCGGCGCTCAGCGAGCTTAACGACGCGGCGGCTCAGGACTTGGCCGGACGCGCGGGCGCTTTATACGACGCGATGGATTTCCGCCCGCTTTACGATAAGCGGCGGCAGCTCTTTTATATCGGCTATGACCTTGAGATAAACCGCCCCACCGAGAGCTATTACGACCTGCTTGCAAGCGAGGCGCGCCAGACCAGCTATATCGCCATAGCGCGCGGCCAGGCGCCGCGCGGCCACTGGCGCAGGCTGGGGCGCGTCCTGTCCGCGCAAAACCGGTACAGCGGAATGGTTTCGTGGACCGGCACAATGTTCGAGTATTTCATGCCCCACCTGATAATGCCTGTCTATGATAACTCACTGTTATATGAGAGCCTGCGCTTCGCCGTCTATTGCCAGCAAAAGCGCGGCGAAAAGCGCGGGATTCCGTGGGGTATCTCGGAGTCGTGCTTTTTCGCGTTCGACGGCGCGCTGAACTATCAGTACAAGGCGCACGGCGAGCCGCGCCTCGCCTACAAACGCGGCCTCGGGCAGGAACAGGTCATATCCCCCTATTCCTCCTTTCTGGCGCTGAACGTCTCCCCAAAAAAGGCTATATATAACCTGAAACGCTTGGAATCCCTCGGGCTTGTCGGGCGCTACGGATTCTGCGAGGCCGCCGACTTCACCCCCGCGCGCGTCCCCGCGAAGCATGACTTCATGCCGGTCAAATGCTATATGTCGCACCATCTCGGCATGTGTCTGCTGTCCATCGACAACCTGCTTAACGACAACATCATGGTATCGCGTTTTATGTCCGACCCCGAGATGTCCGCTTACAGCGAGCTGCTGGAGGAGAAAGTCCCCACAAACGGCGTCACGATGAAGCCGCGCGGTCAGGAGATCCCCGAAAAACCCGCGAGAAACGCCGTAACGGGCTGGCAGCGCGAATTTGAGGGCATCGACCCCACCAGACCCAGATGCGCCATGCTCTCAAACGGTTCGTATACCCTTTTTTGCACCGACGGCGGCCTGACCGCCTCTACCCTGAACGGCATGGCTCTCACGCGCTTTGAGCCGGACGCGCTCAAGCACGGCTTGGGCTGGACCTTTTTTCTCAGCGGCGCCGACGATTTCTGGGCATCGCTCACCCCTTTGCCCGCGCCCCACCCGCACATGAAGTACTCCGCGGTCTTCGGCACCGACTGCGTCTGCTGGAAAGCGCACGGCGCCGATACCGGCGTTCACACGACCGTCACTGCGCGGGTCCCGAACGGCGAGGGCGCTGAACAGCGCTCGGTGCTGCTGCACAACAGCGGCAAGACGGCTCGCGGCTTTGAGCTTTACTCGTATTTCGAGCCGGTGCTGTCGCCCATGGAGCATTATGAGGGTCATCCGGCGTTTTCAAAGCTGTTCCTGCAAAGCGAAATCGACGGCGGCTGCGTCAAATTCTGCCGCCGCGCCCGCGGCGAGCGCGGCGACGCGCACATAGCCGTCGCGTGCGACGCGCCGAACGCTAAATTCGACACCTCGCGCGAGCTTGCGCTCTCACGCGGAGGCGCGTCCGAGCTGCGCCACGCGCGTTCCGAACACGGCACGCGGGGCTCCGTGCTGGACCCGTGCGCGCTGATACGCGTGCCCGTGACGCTCGAACCGGGTGACTCGCGGATCATAACCTTTTCCATGGCCGCGGCGGGTACGGCGTCCGACGCGGTTTCCGCCGCCGTCAGAACCCTGACCCTCGAGGACGACATGGCGTCCTCCACGGACACTATGAACCTTCTCGGGCTCACCCCCGCCGAAAGCCACGCCGCTCTGGACTGGCTGACCGACCTCGTGTTCATCAGCGGCGCGCGGCAGCGTCAGGCCTATGACATCACCCACAACACAATGGGCCAGAGCGGGCTTTGGCAGTGGGGCATCTCAGGCGATATACCCATAGTCGCCGCCATGGGAGCGGACGCGCAGCCCGAGCGGCTTTCGCGCCTGCTGCGTATGCACCGCTATCTCAGCCTCTGCGGTATGCAGTTTGACTTCGTAGTATTGACACAGGACGGCTCCGACTACCGCAGGCCGCAGCGCGCGCACATCGCCGAAACCCTAAAGGCCATTGGGTGCGAAGGGTTCCTCGGCGCGCGCGCCGGCGTGCATACCATAGACGCGCCCTCCCTATCGGCGGACGAAGCGTATCTGCTTATGTCAAGCGCGGCGCTTGTTCTGGACGGCCAGCAGCCCGAGCCGCGGCACGACGCCCCCGCCGCTCCGGTTCCCCTGCCCCGCAACGTGCCGGTTATAAACGCCGCGCCGCCCGCGACCCGCCATCTCGGCGACGGCAGCTTCCAATTCGACGTAAACGGCCTGCTCCCCCGCGCCGCGTGGGGGCACACGCTGGCAAACAACGCGTTCGGCGCGCTTATGCGCGACACCGGCTTCGGACACGTCTGGCGTCAGAACTCGCGCGAAAACAAGCTCACGCCGTGGGATAACGACCCCCTCGCCGTACACGGCGACGAAACGATGCGCGTTATCGCCGACGGCCGCGACATATCGCCGTTTGCCGGCCTTGACGGTCATCCCTGCACTGTAACCTACGGCTTCGGCTATGCCGTCTACCAAAAGGACATCGGCGGCGGGCTGAGCGTCACGACGACGGTGTTCGTATCGCCCGACAGGATGGCGCGTCTGGTCAAAATCGACGTATTCGGCGCGCAAAACGCGCGTTTGAAGCATTTCACGCGACTTATTATGGGCCGTTCACGCGACGACCGCCGCTATATCGTCACCGAGAAAACGCGGCTCTCGCTCACGGCGCGCAACACCCGCAACACGTCCTACGCCCCGCAGAAAACGGTACTCTCATCGCTCCCCTCTCCCGCCGCCTTCACCTGCGACGCAAACGCGTGGATTGACGAATGTGTCACCGGTCAGTGCGGCGCGGGACTGGAGCCGTGCTTCGCGACGCTGACGGAGCTGATGCCGCAGGGCGAAATGCTCTCAGCTGTAGTCGTTCTGGGCGCGGCGCAAAACGAAAAAGGCGTCGCGCTTATAGAAAATCTTGCCGATTTCGGCCGGTTCGGCGAGGAGCTGGAGCGCACAAAGGCATGGTGGCGCGAACGGGTCTGCCCCCGTTATATCCGCACGCCGTCGCCCGCGATGAACCGTTACCTCAACGGCTGGGCCTTATATCAGGTTATCGCCAACCGCCTGTTCGCGCGCGCCTCATTCTATCAGTGCGGCGGCGCTTACGGCTTCCGCGACCAGCTTCAGGACGTGTGCGCGGCGCTTTACACCGCGCCGAGGCTGGCAAAAAACCAGATATTACGCGCCTGCGCCCATCAGTTCGAGGAGGGCGACGTTCAGCACTGGTGGCATCCCGCCCGCCGCCAGGAGAGAGCCGCCGGTGATCGCGGCGTGCGCACGCGCATCAGCGACGACCTGCTATGGCTACCGTATACTGTCTGTGAATATATTGACAAAACAGGGGATTCTCATATTCTGGAATATTCCGTGCCATATATCTCAGCCGCGCCGCTGGCGGACGACGCGCACGACCGTTTCGAGATCCCCCGCGTGACCGAATACCGTGAAACGGTCCTAATGCACTGCATCCGCGCCATCGAGCGCGTTATAACGCGCGGCACGGGCGCCAACGGCCTTCTGCTGATACTGGGCGGCGACTGGAACGACGGATTCGACCGCGTCGGCGCCGGCGGACGCGGCGAAAGCACATGGCTGACATGGTTTGCCGCGCATGTGTTTGAACGTTTTTCTCATTTCTGCGACAGCGAATACGCGCAAAAGCTCCGCGAGCTGTCGGTCACTCTGGGCCTTGCCGCCGACGGCATGTGGGACGGCGCGTGGTATAAGCGCGGCACGTTCGACAACGGCGCGCCGCTGGGCAGCTCACAATGCGGCGAATGCCGTATCGACTCCATCGCGCAGAGCTTTTCCGTCTTTTCGCCGCAGGCCTCACACTCCCGCGAGGCCCTAAACTCCGCCTATGAGCATTTGGTCAGGGGCAATATAATACAACTGTTCACGCCCCCGTTCGACAAGTCCAAGCAAAATCCGGGTTATATCAAGGGTTATCTTCCGGGCGTGCGGGAAAACGGCGGCCAATATTCTCACGCAAGCGTCTGGCTTGCGATGGCGCACTTTATAGATGGGCAGTACGACCGCGGGATGGAGCTGCTGGAAAAGCTGCTGCCCGAGAACCACGGCCCCGAGTATATCGTCGAGCCACATGTTCTCGCCGCCGATGTTTACAGCAACCCCGAGCATTTCGGGCGCGGCGGCTGGACGCACTACACCGGCGCCGCGGCGTGGTACTACCGCGTGGCTGCGGAATATGCCGCAAAGTTAGAGCTTGAAAACCCCGCGAATCCGATGTATAATGTGTAAGGTGATCGAATTGACACGAAAAATTTTATGCGGCGGCGCCGCGCTGACCTGCGTCACGACAGACCGTTTTAAGACAAACGTGCTGGCGGCGTTTTTCATCCGCCCGCTGAGCGAGGACGAGGCGGCGCTTAACGCTCTCCTGCCGCCCGTTCTGCGGCGCGGCAACAGCAAGCTGCCCACGCTGGCGGACATGTCGAACCGGCTTGCCGACCTGTCCGGCACCGGGCTTTACGCCGTTGTGCGCAAGCTCGGCGAACGCCACTGCATAGGTCTGATTTCCGACTTTATCGGCGGCGAAAACCTGAATAACGTTGCGGAGCTGTTGTTTGACACACTTTTCACACCTGTTTTCAGCGACGCTTTTGTACTCTCCGAGCGCGACAATTTACTGAGCCAAATCCGCGCCCTGAAAAACAACAAAGCGTCGTTCGCGGCGGCGCGCCACAACGCGCTCGCGTTCGCGGGCGAACCGTATTCCGCGACGCGCTTGGGCGGCGAGGAGCGCGCCGGCGCGATAACGCCGGAGGCTCTGCGGCACTGTTACCAAAAAACCTTGGATTCTTCGGCGCTTGAGTTTTTTTACTGCGGCCCCGCTGATCCGGAACGCGTGGAAAACCTGATCCTCAAAAATTTACCGATAGCTCCGCGCAAAATCGAAAAACTTGCCGCAACTTTTCCCACAAATGAGAATCGGCGCGATTTTTCCGAATCGGAAAACATATCTCAGGCACAGCTATCTATAATCTGGCGCACGGGCATAACGGCGGAAAACCCCGATTATTTTCCGGCAAATATCGCTTGCGCGATATACGGCGGCTCGTCCGCAAGCAAATTATTCACACATGTGCGGGAACGTTTATCACTTTGCTATACAACCAACTCATCAATCAACCGCCACAAAGGCCTGATGAGGGCGCAATCCGGCGTCGACACCGCAATGCTTTCCCGCGCAACGGATGAGATGCTTACCCAATGGGATGATGTAGTGTCCGGCAGGTTCTCCGACGAGGAGTTTAACTCCGCCGTATCGCTGATCGTGAACGAGTTGAAGTCCGTTAACGACTCCCCCGCCGCCCTGGAAAGTTTCTGGCAAAGCCAATCTGTTTATGACTTGTGTAATACACCGAATGACTGGATTACGGCAGTCTTAAACGTGCGAAAAGAGGATGTTTTAAGAGTGGCAAAAGGTTTCAAACTTGACTCCACATATTGCTTGAGGGCCGTACAATGACAAAAATCAACACAGGAAAAATGAATGAAGACGCGTATTTTTCAAAGCTACCGAACGGCCTTGCCGTTTACCTCATAAAAAAGCCCGGATTTTCAAAAAAAGCCGCGCTTTTGGGCGTTAACTACGGCTCTGACGACATTATTTTCAGTCTCAACGGACAGCGGCGCGAAACGCCGCAGGGCACGGCGCATTTTCTGGAGCACAAGCTGTTTGACCTTCCCGACGGGCGCAACACCTTGCAATTGCTGACGCAAATGGGCGCGTCGCCCAACGCGTTCACCTCGCACAGCGCGACCGCCTACTACTTCACGTGCAACGACAATTTCATGCCCGCGCTCAAGCTGCTTTTCGAGTTTGTATACACGCCCCATTTCACGCCCGAAGGCGTGGAAAAAGAGCAGGGCATTATTGCGCAGGAAATATCCATGCGCGGCGACATGCCCGAAATCCGCCTGTTTGACGAGATTTTTACCGCGCTTTACTCAAAACACCCCGTCCGGCACCCCGTTATCGGCACAGCCGACAGCATAAAAACCATCACCGCCGACACGCTGCACGACTGCTATAACGCGTTTTACCGGCCGGCCAACATGGTTTTAACAGTAGTCGGCGACCTTGACCCCAACGTTATCGAGGACGCCGCGCTGCGCCTTTCGCCGCGTGAACGGCAGCCCGTGCCGGAGTTTGACTGCGGCGGCGAGCCCGAAGAAACCGTCGCGCGCGAAAAAATTATACGCGCGGGCGTAGAGCAGCCGATGTTCGCCATAGGCGTCAAGCTCGTCCCGCGTGACGACCGGCTGCCCTGGGAGATAAACTGCCAGCTCGCGCTGGGGGTTCTGGCCGGGCCTCTGTCGCGGCTGTACGGCGAGCTTTACGACAAAGGCTTGATCGGCCCCAGCTTCAGCTCGGCGCCCTATCTGTTCAAAAAAGGAGGGGTTTTGCTCATAAGCGGCCGCGCGGACGACCCGCCCGCGGTACACGCCGCGTTTGAAAAAGAAATCCGCGGCTTCAATTCCATTGATACGCTGCTGTTCGGGCGCGTTAAGCGCGCCGCTTGGGGCGAGCGTATGCGCGTGTCGGACAACCCCGAAGCGCTGGCGCGCTCCATCGCCCTCGATTATATGTCCGGCGCGGATTATTTCAATCTGCCGCGTGCCTTTGACAGCGCGTGCATAGATTCCGTCCTCTCACTATTCTCTGAAATGAGAAACAATTCCATTATTATATGCGAAACAATTAAGGAGGTACCAAAATGACGTATAACCCTATCGAGTTCCCGGGTCTGGGCATCGGCCCGATTGATTTCAACCCCACGGCGTTCACCGTTTTCGGGCTGGGCATCCAGTGGTACGGCATCATAATCGCGCTGGGCTTCGCCTTGGCCGCCATCTACTGCTCAAGCAAAACGTCCGCCATCGGCATCAAGTCCGACGATTTCACCGACGCGCTGTTCTTCGCCGTACCGCTCGCCATCGTCGGCGCGCGGCTCTATTACGTCGTGTTCAACTTCAGCCGGTTCAGAAACGATCCGCTGAATATGTTCAACATCCGCGAGGGCGGCGTGGCCATATACGGCGCGGTGATATTCGCGCTGGCAACGGCGTATATCTACGCGCGCATACGCAAAATATCGCCCCTCGACCTGCTGGATCTGGGCGTTATGGGACTGCTGATCGGCCAGTGTATCGGGCGCTGGGGCAACTTCGCCAACCGCGAGCTGTTCGGAACAAGGACCTCTCTGCCGTGGCGCATGGAGATATACATACCGGAATTCGGCGAACGCGCGGCCGTACATCCGGCGTTCCTATACGAATCGCTGTGGAACGCCGCCGGATTTCTGCTGCTGCATTTCCTGCTCAAAAAACGCGAATACAGCGGCCAGCTCCTGCTTATATATCTCGCGTGGTACGGGCTCGGGCGCGGCTTTATCGAGGGGATACGTACAGACAGCCTGTATTTGTTAAATACAGGCCTCAGGGTATCTCAAGTTCTGGCTTTCGCGTCGTGCGCGGCGGCGCTGGGACTGCTCACATATTTCCGGCTAAGAAAGCGCGCCCCTTAAAACACAGCGGCTTTTTCAAACACGCTCTAATCCCCGCCCTTATATTTTCTTTTGGTCGCCATGCCTCCGCGCAGATGGCGTTCGGCCTTATTCTCGTCCAGCACCTCCTTGACCGCCAGATACAGTGAGTTATTATAGAGTTTCAGTCTTTCGGATAAATCTTTATGTACGGTGCTTTTGCTGATTCCATATTTCTTTGCCGCCGCTCTGACAGTCGCTCTGTTTTCTATGATGTAAGTCGCCAGCTCACAGGCGCGTTCCTCCATGTTGCCTTTCAATAGGAACCCCTCCCACATTTATTGTACAGGACACTATATGCGGGTTTTTCGCCTGATAGACTAGAAGATAAGCCATAAAATTGCAGTTAGCGGTTTAACATACCGCTCTGTTTTTTCGCCCGCCTTGGCGGGCGTTTTATTTTCCGCGCCTGAAAACACAAAAAAACTTTTATTGAATATAATAAAATGAAAATCCAAAATATTTAATGAAGTGAGAGTGATTTTATGGGCAAGGGCAAACTGAAAGTAACCCTGTACCTTGGAGATGAGGCGCGTCCCGTCGGCAACGTTAAGGTGCTGATAAAGAATCCGGTCAGCGGGGATACGCTGTACGAGCTGACCGCCGATGAAAACGGCGTTACGCCGTCGGTCGAGCTGGACGCGCCGGACAGGGAGAACTCTCTCGACCCATACGGCAGTATGCCCCGCAGCGGCAGATACGATGTGCATGTCCCGCCGCAGAAGGGATATAAGCATGTAATAGTCCACGGCGTCGATATTTTCGACGGCGAAACCTCCATACTGCCCGTCCAGATGCACCCGGCTATAGAGGGCGACACGCGGGCGGAGAACACCGACGAATATTTCATCCCCGAAAAACACGGCGCCGACGAGGATAACGGCAGAGGCCAGCCGCGCAGAAACACCGCCCGAGGCCGCGCGCCGCTGCCCGACCCGCCGGAGACGGCCCCGTTAACAGCCGCCGCGGGCTTCGCGGTGCCGGCGGCAAGCATCACCGCCAACGACGTCGCAATCCCCACCCATATAACGGTACACCTCGGCTCACCGAACGCCTATGCCCGCAACGTGCGCGTCCCGTTCGCCGACTACATCAAGAACGTCGCCTCCAGCGAAATCTTCCCGACATGGAACGAAGCGGCTCTTTACGCCAACATCTACGCCATAATTTCATTCGCCCTGAACAGAATGTTCACCGTATGGTACCGCAGCAGGGGCTTCGACTTCGACATAACAAACAACACCGCCTTTGACCAATTCTTTGTCGAGGGCCGCAATATCTTTGAAAACATCAGCCGTATCGTGGACAGAATATTCAACGAGTTTTTAAGGCGCCCGGGCCGCCGCGAGCCGTTCTTCTCGCAGTATTGCAGCGGCACGACCGTAACCTGCCGCGGCATGTCCCAGTGGGGCTCCCAGGACTTGGCGGTCAGAGGCTACACCCCGATCCAGATACTGCGCTATTACTACCCCTCGGACATCGACATCGTCGAGTCGAACAACTTCACCTCCAACACGGGCACCTACCCTGGCGCGCCGCTGCGAGAGGGCTCAACCGGCGACGACGTAAGGCTTATGCAGACCTACCTTAACAGAATAAGCGGCAACTTCTACATACCGTCCGTCGGGGTGCCTGACGGCGTGTTCGGGTCGTCCACCAAAAACGCGGTGATCGCGTTCCAGCGCATAAACAATCTCGTCCCCGACGGCATAATCGGCAGAAGCACATGGTACGCGATAACAAAAATTTACGTCGGCGTCAAACAGCTTGCCGAGCTGGACAGCGAGGGCGAGAGAATCGGCATAGGCCGAACGCCGCCCACCGCCGTCGTCAGCACGGGCGCGCGGGGCGAATACGTCGTCGAGCTTCAATTCCTGCTCAACTACATATCCGCCTACTTCCCCTCCGTGCCGTTCGTCGTCGAGGACGGCGTGTTCCGCGACGCGACAAAACGCGCGGTCACGGAGTTCCAAAAAGAGTTCGGCCTCACGCCTGACGGCGTCGTCGGTCCCGCGACATGGAACAAGCTCTACGACGTCTACTGGTCGATACACGGCACAGTGCCGCCCGCGCCCGAGCCTCCGGCCCCGCCCGTACAGCCCGAATTCCCCGGAATCCCCCTGCGCATCGGCTCAAGCGGCGAGGACGTACGGCTCATGCAGACCTATCTAAACGCCATATCCCGCGTGTTCCCGTCGATTCCGACACTTACCGCCGACGGCGTATTCGGCCCCATGACCCAAAACAGCGTGATGGCGTTCCAATGGCTGTTCGGGCTGCAGCCCGACGGCGTAATCGGCCCGCTGACATGGAACAGAATCGCCTCGGTATACGGCAATCTGCCGGCCGCCGCCGCCCCTCAGTTCCCGGGCACGCTTATAAGAACCGGCTCCCGCGGCAGCGACGTAACGCTTATGCAGCAGTATCTTAACACAATCGCGCAGTCTTACCCCAGCATCCCCGCGCTGTCCGCCGACGGCATCTTCGGCCCCATGACGGAGCGCAGCGTGATGGCATTCCAAAACCTGTTCGGCCTCTCCCCCGACGGCATAATCGGCCCGCTGACATGGAACCTGATCGTATCCGTCCACAACCGAGTGACAATGTAACACATAATTTGTACGGTCGGGCTTCCATGCCCGACCGTAAACACACCAAATTTCACAACGGCGTACGGCGCGGCATCCCTGACGCGCCGTTCCCATCGTTCATCACCACGCAAAATGGTCGGGCCGCCCCCCAAAACCTCACGACAAATCCGCCATCTCCAGATACAGCGCCCCGTAGTTGGCGATATACTCCTTGCGCCCCGCCAGATTATCCCCCAGCAGCAGGTCAAAGACCTCGGCCGTCCGGTCCGCGTCCTCGGGATTGATTTTAATAAGCCGCCTTGTCAGCGGGTTCATAGTCGTCAGCCACATCATATCCGGCTCGTTCTCGCCCAAGCCCTTCGAGCGCGACACCGTAACGCCCTTCGTCCCCCAGCGCGAAAGAATCTCATTTTTCTCCGCGTCCGAATACGCGAACGCCGTCTTGCCCTTCATCCTCAGCTCAAACAGCGGGCTCTCCGCGATATACACATACCCGTTCTCAATAAGCCCGGGCGTCAGCCTGTACAGCATGGTCAAAATCAGCGTCCTTATCTGAAACCCGTCGTAATCGGCGTCGGTGCAGATAACGACCTTAGAGAACCTCAGCCCGCCCAAATCAAACCCTCCGACATCCTTGGGATGCTTCGCCTTAACCTCCGCGCCGCAGCCCAAAACGCGTATCAAATCGGTTATTATCTCATTCTTAAATATCTTGTCATAGTCGGCTTTCAGGCAGTTGAGAATCTTCCCGCGCACGGGAATTATCGCCTGAAACTCCGCGTCGCGCCCCAGCTTGCACGCCCCCAGCGCCGAATCGCCCTCGACGATATACAGCTCGCGCGCCCCGGGGTCGCGGCTGCGGCAATCGACATACTTCTGCACGCGCGCCGAGATGTCCACGCCGCCCGACAGCTTCTTTTTCAGCCCCAGCCGCGTCTTTTCGGCTGTCTCGCGGCTTCTCTTGTTGATAAGCAGCCGCTCCGCGATTTTATCGGCGGTCTGGCGGTTTTCCAGACAGAACACCGCCAGATTCTCGCGTATAAACTCCGCCATGCACTCCTGCACAAACTTATTCGTTATGGCCTTTTTAGTCTGGTTCTCATACGAGGTCTGTGTTGAAAAGTTGGACGAAACCAGCACAAGACTGTCCGCAATATCGTTAAAGGTTATCTTGCTCTCATTTTTCTGATACTTCCCGCTCGTTTTCAAAAAGCTGTCCCAGCCCGCCGTAAACGCCGAGCGCAGCGCCTTTTCGGGGCTGCCGCCATGCTCCAGAAACGCCGAGTTATGGTAATGCTCAATAAGCCCGCCCTCGGTCACAAACGCAAAGCTCAGCCCCAGCTTCACCTTATATTCCGGCTTATCGGCCCTGTCGCGCCCGCGCCGCTCGCCCTCCCACAGCAGCGGCTCGCTGACGGTCGCCCCCTCCGAAAGCCCGCGCACATAGTCCAAAATCCCGTGTTCATAGCGGTACTCGTCAGTCGCAAACCCCTTTTCCCCCTCATAGCGCAGCACGAACGTAACGCCCGGATTGACCACGGCCTGCCGTTTCAGCATATCGGCCATAACCTCCCGCGGCACCCCGATCTCGGTAAAAACCTCCAGATCAGGTAGCCAGCGTATAACCGAGCCCGTCTTTCTGCCGCTTGACGGCGCCTTTTGCAGCCCGCCTATGTTCTCGCCGCGCTCGAACCTCAGCGTATACTCAAACCCGTCGCGCAAAACGCGCACGTCCATATAGCGTGACGCGTACTGCGTCGCGCACGCGCCCAGCCCGTTCAGCCCCAGCGAATACTCATAATGCCCGTCGCCGGTGTCGTATTTGCCCCCCGCGTACAGCTCGCAGAAGACCAGCTCCCAGTTAAAGCGCCCCTCTTTCTCGTTCCAGTCCACGGGGCAGCCGCGCCCGTTGTCCGCGACCTCTATGGAGTCGTCCTTATAGCGCGTGAGGGTAATCTTGCTGCCATGCCCCTCGCGCGCCTCGTCGATCGAGTTTGAAAGTATCTCAAATACCGCGTGGACACAGCCCTCAAGCCCGTCGGAGCCGAATATGACCCCCGGGCGCTTGCGCACCCTGTCCGCGCCCTTCAGCGCGGAAATGCTGTCGTTATCGTATGTTTTTTTCATCTTAACCGCGAATCTCCTAAAAAATTGATGTTTTCCGCTTTATATACCGGAATGACCTTAAACGCCTTTTTATCGCCGTCAAAAACGCAGTCGTATATCTCAAGGCCGGCGCCCTGGCTCACAGTGACCAGCACATGAAACACACTGTACGCGTCGCCGTCATATTCATAAAACGCCGTGTAGCTTACCATACCGAGCTGAACATATCCGCGCGGAAACAGCGGATACCAGCCGTCGGGCGTCTCCGCCGTCAACAGCCAGTCCTGCCCGTCGTCGAACCCGAAATTACCCTCATCGTCCTTTTCCGCGCCGACATACAGGGAGATCTTCGCGCCGTAGCCTATAGGGATATATTCGTTTTGCCAGTAAAGCTCCATGCCGGAAAAATCAACGGAGGCGGACGGCGTTATCCACTCATGGGAATTATCATCCGGCTTTGAACACGCGCATAACAAAAGCATAGCCAGCGCGAACGCCGCGCATTTTCTGAACCCTCCCACTTAAAAATCCCCCTCTTCAAAATTTCCCCATTATTAATATTATCGCATTTTTGCCCTGTCAACACAAGCGGTTTATCCCCACCGCACAAAACGTGTATAAACGGCATGTACAGCACAGTGTCACACGCCGTTGCTCCAATTGTAAAGGGATTGCGCGAACCGCGCAACCCCTCTGTATCCTGCTATCTCTTCGAGAACTGCGGCGCACGCCTTGCCGCCTTGAGTCCGTACTTCTTGCGCTCCTTCATGCGCGGGTCGCGGGTCAGGAACCCCGCCCGCTTCAGCGTGGGCCTGAACTCCTCGTTCACCTTCAGCAGCGCGCGCGACAGCCCGTGGCGTATTGCGCCCGCCTGTCCCGAAACACCCCCGCCGACGACCGTGGCGATAATGTCCACGCGCCCGATGGTCGATGTGGAAACCAGCGGCTGGCGCACGATCAGCTTCAGCGTCTCCAGCCCGAAATACTTGTCGATGTCGCGGTTGTTAACGGTTATCTGCCCCGTGCCGTTCGGATAAAGGCGCACGCGCGCCACCGAGGACTTCCGGCGTCCGGTCCCGTATACATATGGTCTTTGGCTCTTATACATTCCCGTTCACCTCCGTGTAAACCTGCGGCTTCTGCCCCGCGTGCGGATGCTCGGGGCCGGCGTATATCTTCAACCGTCCCAACGCCCAGTCCCTGTGCTTATTTTTCGGAAGCATCCCCTTAACGGCCAGCTTCATCGCCAGCTCCGGGCGCGTACTCATAAGCGTGCGGTACTTCGTCTCTTTAAGCCCGCCGACATAGCCGGAGTGCGTGCGGTAATATTTCTGGTCGAGCTTGTTGCCTGTAAGCACAGCCTTAGCGGCGTTTACGATGATAACGTGGTCGCCGCCGTCAACATGCGGCGTAAATTCAGGCTTATGTTTGCCGTGAAGCAAAACGGCGGCTTGCGCGGCGACGCGCCCCATCGGCCTGCCGGCCGCGTCGAGTATAAACCAGCCGCGCTCAATTTCCTGCTGCTTTGCCATGAAAGTGCTCATGGTATTGGGTCCCCTTTCCTATTGCGTATAGCCATATATAATGATATACTGTTATTGCTGCCGTGCTAGTCTAACATGATTTTCATGTATTGTCAATACTTATTTATCATTATTTTGTAAGGGGTTAAAAGCCGCGATGCAAAAAATTCTCTCATTAACGCGCCGCGCCGCCGCCGACTTCAATATGATCGCCGCCGGCGACAGGATAGCCGCGGGCGTCTCCGGCGGCAAAGACTCGCTGCTCACCCTGTGGGCGCTGGCCGAGCTGCGGCGTTTTTACCCCGCGCCGTTCGAGGTCGAGGCGATAACCCTCGACATGGGCAACGGCCTTGATTTCTCGGGCGTCGGGCGTTTCTGCGAAGCCCTTGGCGTCCCCTATACCATAGTGCCCACCAAAATTTTTGAAATAGTATTCGAGACCCGCAAGGAGACCCACCCCTGCTCCCTCTGCGCGAAAATGCGCCGCGGCGCGCTGCACGAGGCGGCGGTTAAGCGCGGCTGCCGCAAGGTCGCTCTGGGTCATCATCTCGACGACGCGGTTGAAACCTTTATGCTCTCGCTGTTCTTCGAGGGGCGCGTGTCGTGCTTCCAGCCGGTCACTTATCTGGACAGAAAGGACATAACGCTGCTGCGCCCCCTGATATACACCGAGGAATGGCAGGTGCGCAAGGCCGCGAAAAAATTAAATCTGCCCATCGTGGCCAACCCCTGCCCCGCCAACGGCCATACAAAACGTCAGGAGGTCAAGGATTTGCTCAAAACGCTGGAAAAATCCTACCCCGGCCTGCGTCATAAAATCTTCGGCGCAATGAAACGCCACCCCCTCCAAGGCTGGGAAACCGCCCTATAACCCGCGCTGTTATTGCATTAAGGCTTTCAATTTTTTATCAAATGTAAATATTTCACGCCGTTCAATTGAATGATACGCGAATAACAGGCAGTCCACAAAATCCAGATTGCCGCTTTCAAAGGTATCAACGGCACATTTTATTATCTCCTTAGATTCTACCAGCACATTTTCTACGTCGATCAGCTTTATCACGCTTTTGCAAATCTCGGCCTTGCTTATTTTATATACCCGCAGCAGAACATAAATGACCTCGGCCAAAACCTCGTTTTTGATTAAGACCTGTTTAGACCTTATAACGGCTTTAGCCTCTCCCACCATCTTATCATTGTCGTTCAATATAAGCCGGAGTATAACATTCGCGTCAATAACTAGCATGTTTTTCCTCCGCCGCCTCTGCCCACGCGTGCTTTTCCATGGGTATCAGGCTAATATCCCTATAGTCCTCCAATATGCCCACAAAGTTGTCTATAGAGCCCCCGTTACCGCCCTCCGTTTTATCATCATTCAAGGGCAGCACAATAACCTCAACCTTCTTGTTTCTCATGCTGTGCGGCAGTATGATTTTATCCAGCAAGCTGCTGTCCACTATCTGCCTGACGAAATCCATTCCAAATCACTCCCGATATGTGATATTATTGCTCTAACATAATAATTATATCATCAAAAGCCAATCCGGTCAACCGTATCCCCCCCATCTTTATATAACGAGGTGTAAATTATGAAACGCAACAGGCTCACATTCGGCTTAGGCACAATCGGGCGCGACATGGTATACTCGATCGTCAGCATGTTCCTTGTGTTCTACCTGACCGACGTTATTTATCTGCCCGGCGCCACCATGTGGTGGGTCACGGCGATAATCTTCGCCGCGCGCGTGTTCGACGCGCTGAACGACCCCGTCATGGGCGTCATCGTGGACAACACCCGCACGCGCTGGGGCAAATTCAAGCCGTGGATCGCTTTCGGCGCGGTGCTGTCCGCCGTTTTCACCATCCTGATGTTCACCGACTTCGGGCTGTCCGGCACGGCCTACATAGTGATATTCGCCGTGATATACCTGTTCTGGGGCATGAGCTTCACCGCCAACGACATCGCCTACTGGAGCATGCTGCCCTCGCTCAGCGTTGACCAGCGCGAGCGCGAGAAGCTCGGCTCCATCGCCAGGATCTGCGCGAATGTCGGGCTGTTTTTCGTCGTGGCCGGCATCGTGCCGATAACCGAGGCGCTCGGCGCCCGTTTCGGAAGCCTGCAAAAGGGTTACCTCGCCTTCGCCGTTCTGGTCGCGGCAATCATGCTTCTGGGCCAGTGCGTCACGCTGTTCGGCGTCAGGGAGCCGGGAACGGTCGTCGATAAGAAAAACAGCACCTCTCTGAAGGAGCTGCTGGGCATCATTATCAAAAACGACCAGCTGTTCTTCACCGCGCTGTCCATGTCGCTGTTTATGATCGGGTATATGACGACGACCGGCTTCGGCATCTACTACTTCAAATACGCCTACGGCGACGAGGGCATGTACTCCATCTTCGCGGTCATCCTCGGCGTGTCGCAGATAACCGCGCTGGCGGTATTTCCGGTGTTCGGCAAACGCTTCGAGCGCAAAACGCTGTACACCTTCGCCATCGGCCTGATAACCGTCGGTTATATCGTGTTCTTTTTCGCCCCCACCGACACCATGCTGTTTATCGGCATAGCGGGTATGCTGCTGTTCCTCGGCCAATCGTTTGTACAGGTGCTTATGCTGATGTTCCTCACCGACTCGGTTGACTACGGCCACTGGAAGCTCGGCAAACGCAACGACAGCGTATCGTTCGCCATCCAGCCGTTTATCAACAAGCTCGGCGGCGCCGTGGGCAGCGGCGTAATGTCGGCGGTCATAATCCTCAGCGGCATAAAGGACGCCGAATCCGCCGCGGACGTCACGCCCGAGGGCCTGCTTATGATGAAAACCGCGATGCTGGTTTTCCCGCCCATCTGCATCGCGGCCAGCTATATCATCTACCGCGCCAAATACAAAATCGACAAAAAAATGCACGCCCAAATAATCTCCGACCTAAAACAAAAAGGCGAAATCACGTAGGGGATGACGCCCTCGGCGCGCCCTACGGACGGGGGGCGGGCATGGTGTTGATTTTTGTGGGGGGATGTGTTATAATTAAAAATGGAGGACATCGCAGCGAAAGGAGAAAAATATGGACGAAACAATCCGTAACCGCGAGTTTTTGAAATGCCCGGATTTCAGCGTAGAAATGGAAAAAAGCGATCAGGAGCTTAAAAAGCCGCAGCCCCCGCTGGAAAAGGCGGCGGCGGGCGGGATAATCGAGCTTCCGGCGTTCGGCGGCGCGGTGACGCGCGCGGACTACACGGAGCTGCTGGACATCCGCCGCAGCGAGCGGAGCTATTCCGACAGGCCGGTCACGCGGGAGCAGCTGGCGTTTCTGCTGTGGAGCGTTCAGGGGGTGCAGGAGATACGCGGGATAAACCGTTACGCCGCGCTCAGGCCCGTGCCCAGCGGCGGCGCGCGGCACCCGTTTGAGCTTTACATAACCGTCAAGAACGTGGAGGGGCTGGAGCCCGGGCTGTATCACTATCTGCCGCTGGAGCATGTGGGCGAAAAGGCGGCGGCCGTTGAGTTTTTGCGGCCCATCGAAGATATGGACAAAACCGTCACGGACATGCTGGCGGGGCAGAGCTGGGCGGCGGACGCGCCGCTGGTGCTGTTTTTCTCATGTCTGCCTTACCGCGCGGAGTGGCGCTACGGGCAGGCGGCGCACCGCGTTATGCTGATAGATTTGGGGCACGCGGGGCAGAACGCGATGCTAAGCGCCGCAGCGCTCGGTATGGGCAGCTGCTGTCTGGCGGCGTATGACGCCGCGAGGTGCGACGAGGTGCTGGGGCTGGACGGCAAAGATGAGTTTACCGTATACGCGGTTTCGGCGGGGTTTTCAAGGGTTTGAAAAATTCTTATATATTTTTTTAATTTTCTTATAAAAAGGGTTTACATTTTATTCTCATCTGTGGTAGGATGTTGTGTGTGCGATAAGCACAAATACTATATAAGGGAGATGAACCAATGAATCGCAAACGTCTTTTATCGGTGCTTCTGGCTCTGGTAATGGTACTCAGCCTGTTCTCGGTCGCCGCGATGGGCGAAACCGCCGAATCGGGCAAAACTGTCGTTATCCTGCATACCAACGACAGCCACGGGCGTATCTATCAGGTTGACGGCAACAACACCGGCATGATCGGCATTGACAAGGTGGCCGCGGTCAAGAAGAGCGTCGAAAATTCCATTCTCGTAGACGCGGGCGACACTATCCACGGGCTGCCCATCGCAAACATGAACAACGGGCTTAATGTGCTTGAGCTTATGGCGGCGGCGGGGTACAGCGTTATGACCCCCGGCAACCACGACTTCAACTACGGCAGCGCAAGGCTCGCCGAGCTGTCGGTCGCGGCGGCCGGCCTGGGGCTTGACATCATCTCGGCTAACGTGCAGACCAATACGGGTTCGAACTTCCTGAAGACGACCAAAATCGTTGAGGTTGACGGCGTAAAGGTGGGCTTTTTCGGGCTGACCTCGCTGGAGACGCCCATTCTCACCAGCCCCGCGGGCGTGGCCAACGTAAAGTTTATGCCGTATAAGGCGGTTTCGGAGAAGGCGATAGCCGACCTTAAAACGGAGGGCGCGGATGTGATCGTAGCGCTCACGCATATCAGCCGTCCCGAAATCGTGGCGCTGATAGGCGAGCTGGACGTTAAGCCCGACCTTATCATAGAGGGGCACGACCATCTGTTCGGCACCGAGACGGTTGACGGCGTGGTCATCTCCGGCGCGGGCCAGTATCAGGAGAACATCGGCAAGGTGACGGTGGTTCTGACCGGCGACGGACTTGATATATCAGCCGAATACATAACAAAGGAAGACCTTGAGGAAGCCGAGGGCGACGCCGATGTCAAAGAATTGGCCGAAGCCAAAAAAGCGGCGGTAGAGGCGCAGTTCAGCGCGGTGGTGGCGAAGTCCGCCGTCACGCTCTCCAGCGCCAGAGGCGCGGATAACGGCGAAGAGCTGGGCGTCCGCAACTCCGAGCAGCCGCTGGGCAATCTTGTGACCGACGCAATGAGGATCATCGGCGGCGCCGATGTCGCCGTGACCAACGGCGGCGGGCTGAGAGCCGACATCCGTGAGGGCGAAATAACGAGAGGCGACATCAACGCCGTTCTGCCGTTCGGCAACGTGCTGGTCATTAAGGAAGCGACGCCGAAGGCGCTGAAGGAGATACTTGAAAACGGCCTCTCCTCGCTGCCGCTGGTTAACGGGCGGTTCCCGCAGGTCTCCGGCTTGGTGGTGGTGTTCGACGCCGATAAAGAGGCCGGCGACAGGGTCGTTTCGATCACCATAGGCGACAAGGAGCTGGATCTCAGCGACGGCACGACGAAATATAAGCTCGCCACGAACGACTTCATGGCGGCCGGCGGCGACGGCTATGAGGCCATAGCGGCGCTGTCCACCGTGGCGGAGGTTGACGCGCTTGACACGGTGCTTGAGAATTATATCGCCTCGCTGGGCGGAACCATCACCGCGGAGACCGCGGCGCCGGGCGGCAGAATTAAGGCGTTTGAAGCCGCTGTCGTAGTCGAGGAAACCGAGGGAGAACCCGCTGTTGTTGAGGAGACCGAAGAAGAAACGGAAGAAGTAGTAGTGGAAATCGTCGAAGTGACACCCGTCCCGCTTCCCGCTCCGCTTCCGACGTTTGAGGGCTTTTTGGTTGAAGGCTCCGTCGGCGTCAACGTGCTGACGCTTCAGCAGATGCTGAACGCCTCCGCGAAGGACGCCGCCGCGGCGCTGAAAGAGGACAGCATCTTCGGGCCGCTGACAAAGGCCGCGGTCGTCGCGTTCCAAACCGAGTACGGCCTTAGCCCCGACGGCGTGGTCGGGCCGCTGACCTGGGGCAAATTGTTCGAGCTGACCACACAATAAAACGCGGTTTGCAGTTACGACAGGCGCCTTGGAGAAATCCAAGGCGCTTTGGCGTTGGGGTTGGGGGTGGGGGGTGGGGTGACGGGGATAAAACACCCGGCCCTGCGGGGCCAC
>WRMG01000015.1 GCA_009777255.1 Oscillospiraceae bacterium
ACACAGGGCAAACGAATGAAACCAAAAAATTATGTAGGGCGCAACGGCGGGCGACCGGGGCGGTCGCCCCTACATCGCCGTGTGCCCGTGCCGTACCCTGTAGGGACGGTCGACCCGACCGTCCGCCGCGTCCGTCACCCCCCCGCCCTCTTTCGATAAAGAGGGTGCCGGCCGTGGCCGGCGGGTGTTTTGATTATCCCCGTCCCTTTGGGGAACAACGGGACGCCGAGGGCGGCGTCCCCTGCAACACGTTTCGTTTTATATAGTGGATTTTATTCACACATAACGTGTCTTGCGTCTGCCGTGTGTACCCCCACGGCGGGATTGCAATCCTCTTGGAAAAAAGGTATAATGGTGTCGGGAATTGTAAATTTCAAAAAACGCCCTAAAGGGGCGGCCATGTAGTTACGATATCAGATATGTACCCATATGCGTCCCATTGGGAGGGGTTGACTATGTCGTTAAAGAGAATAATTTCCGTGCTTACGGTGTTTGCGCTTACGGCGGGGCTTCTGCCGTTATACCGTCCACCGGCGGCGCGCGCCGCCGAGGAGGCGGGCGCTGTCCAGATTGTGATGGGCGAGGAGCATACCGTCGCGCTCATGGACGACGGCAGCGTTTGGGCGTGGGGCCGCAACCAGCACGGACAGCTGGGCGACGGCACTACATACACGCGCTTGATGCCCGTTAAGATAAACATGTTTTCAGACAGTCCGGTGGAGAGCCTGATTGCCGGGGCGAACCACACGCTGGCCGTATTGCAGGACGGCACATTGCTTGCATGGGGCAACAATAAAAACGGACAGCTCGGCAACGGAACCACAAAAAACAGCCTAAGGCCCGCGCCCGTGCTGATGGACGGCAGCGAATTCAAGGTGTCGGTGGGCGGCGGCGCCGTTTCGGCGGGCTTCTGCCACACGGCGGCGATTAACGAGGACGGGCGTTTGTACGCGTGGGGCCTGAACAGCTACGGGCAGCTCGGCACGGGCGACAATAAAAACCGGATAAGCCCCGTTCTTGTGAAATTCGAGCCGGACATATACGACGAAGATGAGAAAATATGGGAGGAACAGGACCAGCCGGACACGTCGTTTGTAGCGTGCGGCTATAACCACACGCTGGCGAACGTTGGCGGCACGGTATATTCGTTCGGCTGCAATATGTCAGGACAGCTTGGCATAGGCGACCTTGTGAACCGCAATACCCCGCAGGAGGTAGAGGGCGTGAGCGGGACCGAGCTCCGCTGCGGAAACGCGCACTCGATGGTCGTCGAGGGCGGAACGCTCTACGGCTGGGGGTCAAACGCGTTCGGGCAGATAGACCCGGCTGTGGACAATCCGAATATAGTCGAGCCCGTCGAAATGAAAATGCCCGAGGGCATAAATGTTCAGGACGCTCAGGGCGGATATTACCACAGCGTTATACTTCTTGCCGACGACACGGTGTTTGCGCTGGGCTTCAACTCGCGCGGCCAGCTCGGAAACGGGGCGGCCGAGCTTCACTCAACGGGGCATTTAGTTAAGATAAGCGACCCCGAAGCCCCCCCTCCGGGCTACGACGAAGACGATTTTTTCGAAGACGATTTTGAAGAGGACGACGAGGAAGCGGACATGATTCCGCTTGAGGCGGACATTGTCGCCTCCGGATACTATTTCTCCGGCGTTATTGACAAAAACGGGAACCTATGGCTTTGGGGCGACAACGGCTTCGGGCAGCTCGGCGACGCGACGCAAACCCGCCGCAGCCGGCCGATTCCTCTGCCTGCGAAGATTTTTTACGAGGAAGGCTTGAAACCGGTAAATCAGGTCATGTTCATAGGCGAAAACAATAAATCGGTGACTAAGCTCACGGTGGGCTTGGGTAAGGTGAACGGAATGCCGCTCACCGCGAGGATAATGCCCGCCGAGGTGCCGTATGAAACGCTGACATGGACGGTCAGCAACTCCGACGTGGTAAAGCTGGTCCGCCTGAAATCCGACGACGAGGAAGAATCAAAATATCCTGAGGAAACCGTTTGGGTGTGCGGCAACAAAAAGGCGGGAACGGCTATCGTAACCGCCACCGCGTACAACGGCAAGTCCGTGTCTTGCAGGATAACGGTCCGCCCAACCGCGGATATGATAAATATCACCGCCAAGCCGACGCGCATGATAGAGGTTGGCGCTTCGTACAGAATGAAAGCCGAGGTGCTGCTGCCGTCGTCATACGACAAGGGCGTGGTGTGGTCGCTTGTAGACGACGTTGACGACGAGGACGCGCTCGCCGAATACCCCTTCGACTACTTGGAAGACCCCGATTTTGACGGCGTGATTTCAAACGACGTAGCCCAGATAGACCAGAACGGCCTGCTGCGGGCCAACGCCAAAGGAACGGCGCATGTCCGGGCGCAGTCGGTGATGGACCCCGCGGTTTACACGGTCGTTTCCGTAGCGTGCGGATACTTCGCTACGGGCACGAATATATATGACGAGGAATACGACGGCAGCCAGACGCCGCTGAAAAACGTTACGCTGTACATAGACAGGCGCGATTCAAAAAATCCGGTTTACGGCGAAACTCAGCTCTACGCGGTCAACTTCCCGTTTTATGACGATGACGACGACGACGCGAGTCAGGCCATAAAATGGAGCGTCACGCCCGAATCGGTGTGTATTATCGACGAAGACGGTTTGCTCCGGGCGGTCAGGCCCGGCAAGGCGACCGTCACCGCCCGCACGACCGACGGCTCGAACAGATACGCGAAAATAGAAGTTAACATCGTGTCGATAGGCACGGAGATAGAACTGCTGTCGCCCGCCGCGAAATATGAGGCCGACGGCGAATATTCCGTTACCGTGGGAGCCGCCGGCAGGGTGAATTTCAAGGGGCGCGTACAGCCGGTCAGCGCGGCGCAGAACATTGTGTGGACAATTGAGAATGAGGAGCCCGAATCCGGAAGCGGGATTGTGGGTATGATAAATGAGAAGGGCGCGTTCACGGGGCTTAACGCGGGCACGTGCGATGTCGTCGGGCGCTGCGCCGACCTTCCGTCCGGCGCGGCGGAAATCGTGATACATGTCAGTGTGATAATCCCTGTGACAAAGCTCGCGGTCGTTCTGAAAGACGACGACAGAATCATAAGCGACAGAGTGTTTATAGTAGACGACGAATTTGTGTGCGAGGCGATGTACACTCCGTACAACGCGACGGTGCAGGAGGTTGTGTGGTCGTCGTCAAACACAAACGCCTTGGTGGTGGACCCCGAAACGGGAGAGGCGACGGCAATCGGGCCGGGCAAGACAAGGCTCACCGCCACGGCCGCCGACGGCTCGAACAAAAAATCCAGCGTAACAGTTTCCGTCATGTCCAAGCCCGATAGAATATTCTTCGGCGGCGCGGCGGAATACACGCTGGAGGCGGGCAAATCGCTGTCGCTGAAAGCGACCGTGTATCCGCTGGCCGCGCCGCAAACGCTGATTTGGGAAATTACAGATGACTCCGACGCGGCCGCCACGATAAGCGAAAAGGGCGTTGTAAAGGCGTTCGGCGAAGGGACTGTTTATGTCATAGCGCGTTCGGCGTTCGACCCCGATGTCGAAATGGAGGAGCCGGTTGTGATAAACTGCGTCATGCCGGTTAAATCGTTCTCATTAACGCCCAAGTCCGCCGTTGTGGTTCAGGGCGGAACGCTTGAGCTCGACATCTTAATAAACCCCTACGACGCCACAGACCCGTTTATCACTATGGCAAAGCTGAACGTGCCGATAACCGTGGACACATACGACCACGACAGCGGCGTTGAGGCCGTGGAGTTTGACGAAGACGAGATGACTATCACGGTGGAAATCGGCGACGACGTGCGCCCGGGCACGTATACCCTCACATTCAAATGCGGCGGCAAAACCGCGGCGGTCAAGCTCACCGTCAAGCCGCCTCCTGATGAAATAGAGCTGAACACCTCGAAGATAAGCAGGCCCGACGAGGACGACGAAGACCTGCTGGTTGTCTGGAAAGGCAAATCCGTTTCTGTGTCCGCGAAGGTGCTGCCACTGAATGCCGACCAGAAAGTCACATGGCACACGGAACCGGAGGTACAGGATATTGTTTCCATCGACTCAAACGGCAATATCCGCGGCCTTAACCCCGGCGAGGTAACGGTTTTCTGCCGGACTATCCCGGACGCCAACGATGACTATATAGAATCCGAGCCTATCGAGTTAAGGTGCGAGGTGCCTGTAACGAGCATTAAGGCTTCTACGTCCAAAACCATTGAAATGACGGTTGGCGGCGACCCGGAGGAAGTGGAGATAACCGTTCTGCCCTTCGACGCCTACGGAGCCGGCGACTGGACCTTTACAACGCGGCGCGACGACGACGTGGTGTCGGTTGATAAAGACGACAGATACGGCGAATCACTGATAATCGAGGCTGTGGGCGCGGGCAGCGACACCATAACCGTAACGGCGGGCGGCAAAAGCGTTATGATAAACGTCAGGGTTTACGAAGCGCCGGCCTCCGTGGAGATAACAACGCGCGAGATGGACACGTTCCTGCTAAAAGGCAAAACGATTCAGCTGAAAGCGGTGGTCGAGCCGCGCACGGCCAAGCAAATCATATACTGGGAAAGCGAGGACCCCGGCATAGCCAAGGTCGGCAAAACGGGGGCGGTCACGGTCGCGGGGCAGGGCGATACCGTCATACGCGCCTACACGCTTGACTCCGAGGGCCGCGAGATATACTCGGCGGACTACGAAATAACCACCATGCTGCCTATGACGGGACTGAAAATCAGCCCGAACTCGATAACGGTCTATCCGGGCGATGTTCTCGGCGCGGGCGATATCGATATAGAAATCAGGCCGTTCGACGAGGCGTATCAGGGCAGAAACCCCAGATGGAGAGTCACGTCGTCGGACAGAAACGTGGCTAAGGTAGACGCGTTCGACCCCGACACGGGCGATTTCACGATTACAGCCGGCGACAAGAGGGGCTCGTGCGCCATAACCATTACATACGGCGACGGCACGGTGGGCGTTAAATCGGCGAAATTCACCGTCAAAAACAACGGCGGCCCGTAGTAACCGAAAATAATTTCCCGGAAATATTAAGTTTCGCTTGCCATTTGACGATAACATCTATATAATGGAAGCAAGCAGGAAATCATATAGAGGAGGAGCCGGCAAATGCGTATAAATACCGTAAGGTTCGGCGAAATCGATATAGCCGACGAAAAAATCGTGGATTTCCCGGAGGGATTGCCCGGGCTTGAGGAACTGAAAAAATTCGCGCTGATAACCACTGAGGAAACGGAGCCGTTCCGCTGGTTCCAGTCGATGAACGACCCCGACGTTGCGCTGGTTGTGCTCGACCCGCAAATCCTGTTTCCCGCCTATTCGGTCAAGCTGCCGGTGGAAATAGAGGAGGAGCTGGGAATCGAGGAGGAATCCGATGTTCTTGTCCTAACGGTTGCCGTTGTTCCAAAGGATTTCCGCGGCATGACCACAAACCTCGTATCGCCTATCGTTATAAACGCGAAAAAGAATCTCGGCAAGCAGGTTATCATGCAAAACAGCGAATACCAAATCCGTCAGCCGATTTTCTTCCTGCTGCAGGACTATATAAATAAGGAGGACGATGCAGATGCTGGTTCTGACGCGCAAGGTTAACCAGTCGATAACCATCAGCGATAATATCAGGCTAACGGTGCTGTCGATTGATAACGACCGCGTGTCTATCGGCGTCGACGCGCCGCGCGAGGTGCGCGTTTTCCGCTCCGAATTGCTTGAGGGCACCCGCGCCAGCAATGTCGAGTCTTTCGGCTCACAGTATATCCCCACAAAGAAAATGACGGCGGCTAAAACGGAAAAACCGCAGGCGTAAAACACGCCTGCCTTTTTCGTCGTATTCCACAAATTGCTATTGCGAAATTCGTATATTTTGTACGTATTTGGGGCTTGCAAAATCTCGCCCGAAAGTGTATTATAAATATGCGGGAAATAATTTTTCAAAAAGCCGCTAAAGTCCTCGGGATTCCTTTCGATATATCTGGCGTCGGCAAAAGCCGGTACATACGGAGGACCCCTTTTCCAAGTTAATATGAACGGCGGAGTTTAAGCGCGGAGAAAGCGGCCCGAGGGAGGCAATGGCGCTGCTAACCGGAGAAAGCGGAACCCAAACGAGAACAAAGCCCGACATGTTATAAATTAATTGCGGCACCGCAAGATGCGGTGACCTGTAAATTCAAGGAGGAAATTACAATGCGTATTCAGAACAATCTCATGGCGATGAACACCCACAGACAGTTGGGTATCAACCAGCTCGCCCAGGCTAAATCAACCGAAAAACTCAGCTCCGGTTATCGCGTAAACCGCGCTGGCGACGACGCTGCCGGTCTGTCCATCTCCGAAAAAATGCGTGCCCAAATCAGGGGCTTAAACCGCGCTTCGGCCAACGCCCAAGACGGTATCTCCATGATTCAGGCCGCTGAAGGCGCGCTCCAGGAATCCCACAGCATACTGCAGCGTATTCGTGAGCTGGCCGTTCAGGGCGCGAACGATGTTAACGCCGAGGAAGACCGCGGAGCTATCAAAGACGAAATTGACCAGCTCGCCCTCGAACTCGACCGTATCGCGACGACCACAAACTTCAACGGCAAGTACGTTTTGTCCGGTCTTTACGCGGACCAGAACAGCCCCTACGCCCTTGAGGACTATATCCCGGAGCAGTTGCTTGAGCGCACAGGTCTTGACGGAGCTGTCGGCGCGCTGAACCTCCAAGTTGGCGCGAACACGCTCACGAGCGACGTTATCAAAATCAACTTCTCGGGCGTTACCGCCGCGGCGCTGCTTAACGGCGGTGAAGCGGACCTCATGTGGGTCACTCCTACCGGCAACGATGTGGGAACTCAGATTAACTACACAAGCCGCACGGAGGAAGGGTTTGTTCCCAGCGTTTCATCTTCCGAGATGGAGGGTGAAGATGTCGCTCAGTTGGATACTGGCGAAATCACGACTTTCGGGTTCCAGGCGCTTGTCAATGTCATCGACGGCCTGCAGGCCAATGGTGAGAAACTTGAAGCCGACGCCCCCAAGACCGGTATCGCGCTTGTCAACGAACTGCGTTCAACGCTCGGCGCCGTGCAGAACCGCTTAGAGCATACGGTTTCGAACGTTGACACAATAGCCGAGAACATGCAGTCGGCCGAGAGCCGCATCCGCGACGTGGACATGGCGAAAGAGATGATGGCATTCACCACCAGCAACATCCTCAATCAGGCCGCCACCGCGATGCTCGCGCAGGCCAATCAGGCGCCGCAGACAGTTCTCTCGCTTCTGAGATAACCATAATTGAATTTCCCTCCCTTTATAGACTTGACCCCGCCGTTTAGGCGGGGTTTTTTTCTATTCGGATTTGTCCAGCCGGGAAAGGGAAAATTCAATGCACTGTGTCAAAATCTTGTTGAAAGACACACCTGTTTGACTACTCAGTTCCGACAGCTTTTCAAAGTGTTCCGGCTTAAATCTGACCGTTCGGTTTATAGATGAAATTTTGTTTTCATCCTTTATTATTACGAACTTATCCATCAAAATCACCTCTTATAATATGTATTGTACACTTAAAAGGAATGTGATATAATGTACAAAAATGTAATTATAAAGAGGTTACAAAAAGAGGTGCAGAAATGAAAAAAGACCGTATAGCGCTTATTAACAGTGGGCATAAACTTATTGCTCTCGGGGTGAAAGTAGAAAACGAGAGGGAGAATCTAAGACGCTTGGTTGAGTGCGGAACGCCTTATGATTCGCAGTTAATGTTAACGGCGTTAGAGAAATTTGAAAAAATTGATGCGGAATGGAAAAGAAAAGAAGCGGAACATTTGGAGATTAAAAAAAGACTGGGTGATTTGTAAAGCATATAAAAATTAACCCCGCCGTTAGGCGGGGTTTCAGCGTAAAGACACACCTTGAAAACGGCGCGTCAGGGGTGCCGCGCCACCGTAAAATCTTTGTCTGCGTTTCTATTCAGCCTCTCAGCATTATGTTTTCGTTTTTGAACATCATCCGTGTTATGCCCAGAACCGCGCCCAAGAATACCGCGGAAACGCCGAGCGTTATGCCCATATAGCTGTAGCTCGGGACGCCGGCCAGCACCATTTTCATACAGCCTATCGTATTGTATACAGGGATAACGGCCGACCGCTGCTTAAAGTCGCCCGACTGCATCATCATTGTCAGGAAAATGGGAATGTATGATATAAACATTAACGGCATACTGTACGCGCCCGCCTCTTTGACCGTGCGCGACCAGCAGCTGATTATAACCTGAAGCGCGGCGAACGTCATAGCCAGCAGCATTATCGCGCCTATTGTGAACAGCGCCGCCTGCCACTCAATGACAAACCCGCTGCCGCCCATAACATCGGCCATGCCCATATTCATAACGTCGGGGAACGCTGTGTAGGCGACGACTATACCCGCGACGCTTGTAGCCACCGATACAAGCGAGTAGATAACGACGGTGATGAATTTGCCGACCAGTATGTCGTTGCGTCCGGCCCGCGTGCAGAGCAGCGCCTCCATTGTGTGGCGCTCTTTTTCGCCGGCGAACAGATCCGTTGACACATTCAAGCCGCCTATTGAGAGATATAACGTTATCAGCATGGGAAGCATCATCGACAGCATCATGCCCGCGTTGTTAGCCGTCCGCGAGGTCAGCTCGCCGAGTGTTGAAACCGCCGGGGCAAAGGGCTTCAGATCGGACAGGGAAATACCCCGCTCCGCCAGCTTTAGCTCGGCGGAAATCTCGTTATATTCGCTTATAGCTCTGGCTACCAGCTCAAGGCTCATGCTTGACGCGGATTTGTTTTCGTCATATATCAGGGTTATAACAACGCGTTCGCCCTGATCCCATTGCTCCTGCGCGTTTTCAGCGAACATGAGGACGACCTTTGCGTCGCCGTTCTCAAGCGCGGAGAGAGGATCGCCGGTGTCAATAAACGATATGCCGTCCCTGTTGAGGACGTTTTCTTTTATGTAAGAGGTTATCGCCGGCGGGTTTATTATGGCTATAGTCGTGTTTTCCTCGGCCTCTCTGGCAATTGAGGTCATGAATATACCCATAAGCGCGAACATCAGGGGGTATAGGGCGATCGGCACTATCAGCGCGGTTATGATCGAACGCCTGTCGCGGATTATATCCAAAAGCTCCTTGCGCAGGACTATCCCGATATGGCTTTTCATTGTCTCTCCTCCCCTTCCGCCAGCTTGAAGAAAGTTTCTTCGAGGCTGTTTGTGTTATGCTTTTCGCAAAGCTCGGGGATTGTCCCCAGTTCGATGAGGGTCCCCTTTGACAGTATAGCGACGCGTCCGCACAGACGCTCAATGACGCTGAGCGCGTGGTCGGACACCATGATGGTCTGTCCCTGGCTTCTTAAAAACAGAATAAATTCCTCGACGTCGCGGCGCGCCGTGACATCCAAGCCGACCATCGGCTCATCGAGCATCATCAGCGGCGGGCGGTGGACAATGGCGCGGGCCAGCGCCACTTTTTGACGTGTGCCTTTTGAGAGCTTGCCGGTGGGCTTGTCGAGGAACTCGGTGAAGTTGAACACCTTGCCCAGCTCGTCGATACGCTGTTGGGCGACGTCGGTTTCCACGTCGTTCAATTCCGCGAAGTACATTATGTTCTCGCGCGCGGTGAGCCGCTCGTACAGCCCGGTGTCGCCGCCGAACAGCAATCCGACGCTCCGGCGCACGTCCTCGGGGGATTTCAAGAGGTCGAAGCCGTTGACTGCGGCACTTCCGGCCGTGGGCGTGAGCATGGTCGCCAGCACGCGCATGGTGGTCGTCTTGCCCGCGCCGTTTGCGCCGAGCAGCCCGAACACTTCGCCTTTGCTGACCTCCAGATCCAGATTGCTGACCGCCGCGACCTTGCCGAAGGTCTTTGACAGGCCTTTGATTGACAGCATGGGGGTCCTCCTTTTTATTAATTATTAGTGTTTCATTCTTAAAACTTTATGGTGAACATATAATATACAGTATTTTTAACTGACTGCGGAAAGGACGGTTTTTATTTTGGAACACAGAGAATTTAATCCCGTTAGCCCCGGTATGCATGTTTTGCCGCCGCTCCCCTATCCCTATAACGCTTTGGAGCCTGTAATAGATTCCGAAACAATGAGTATTCATCACGACAAACTCCATAAAGGCATAGTTGACGCGCTGAATAAAACCGAGCTGGAGCTTGTTGACGCCAGAAAAAAGTCAGACTTTACCTGTATTAAGTTTTTGGAAAACAATCTTGCTTTTTACGGCTCGGGGCACATACTGCACAGCGTCTTCTGGACGAATATGACATACCCCGGCAACGGAGGGAACCCCGGCAAATATACATCCGGTTATATTGATTGGTATTTTGGCGGCTTTAAGGCGTTTAAGGAGCAGTTTCTTGCCGCGGCAAAAAATGTGGAGGCCTCCGGCTGGGGAATATTAGGCTACAACCCGGCGTTTATGCGGCTGGAGATATTACAGTGTGAAAAATTCCAAAACTTAACGCAGTGGGGCATTATCCCGATCCTTGTCTGCGATGTATGGGAACACGCCTATTTTCTGAAATATCATGAGCTGCTTGAGAAATATGTTGACGCGTGGTGGGGACTTGTCAACTGGAACGATGTGGAACGCCGTCTTACCGACGCCGGCGGGGCTAAGCTACCGCTTATGTAAATTTATAGCCGCGCCGCTTCCCGCCGCCCGACAAATATAGCATGGGCGGTTATTCTTGTCAAGCGGTCACTCCCCTCTTTTGCGTCTTTCCATTAGTTCTTTTAATAATCCTAAAAGGGCTGTCAAGGAAAACAATGCCGCGAGAATAAGGGAAAAACCGTCTTGGGTCAGGCTTCCGTTTTCCAGCACGGCAGAGCCTTGCAGAATATGCTGAATATTGAGAATCCACAGCATAAGCGAAAGCGAGCCAAATACAGCGATAACCGTCCAGCGGGATTTCCCCTTGCCGAAATAAGCGCCGCGCAGTATGGCCTCGGTAGACGCAATGGTTGAGGTCAGCGCCATAATTGTAATGTTCTGATGGAACCCGCTTGCCCAAACGACGCCCATGCTATGCAAAAAGGCGTTGAAAAGTAAAAGCAAGAGCGCGGAGATAAACCCGTGAAAGAACACCTGCCCACGGATGTACAGCTGGCGTTCGTCAAATTCCCATTTAGTTAACATAGAAATCGTCCTCCCAGAATAAATCATTTAATGTTTTGCCGAGCGTCCGGCAGATGGCTGTGCAGAGCCTTACGGTCGGGTTATAGTCGCCGGTTTCAATAGCGTTGATGGTTTGACGGGTAACGCCAACCGCCTCGGCCAGATCTTTCTGCGACATATCCTTTGCCGCCCGCGCCGATTTGAGCCTAAGATTCTTTGCCATTTGATCACCTCGAACTAAGTGTATCATATAATTTTCAATATGTCAAGTATATTTTACAAAAAGACATAAATATTTTTCGGTGTTGAAATCCGTCCTGTAAACATGAGAATCCCCGCCGTTCAAACGGCGGGGCTATTTGTTTAATCGCAGAGGCAGATTTATGAGGCCGGAGGCGTATGGGCGCCGTATTGATAGGAGCATTTGGCGCTTTCGTGCATTCCCTGTGTTGTGCGGGTGATGTGTACAAAGCCGGAGGAGGCGCTTAGCTGGTTGAGCGTCAGCGTCATGCTTTCGGATCCCGCCGTCGCGCTGCCCAGCAGTATCGTTCCCGCCGCGTCGCTGTACAGGCGGATGATGTCGCCGGTGTTCAAACCGGAGATAACCAGATCGACCGAGGTCGCCGTTCTGTTATCAAAGCTGACGCTGGTAAGGATTTGGGAAACCTGTTCGGCGGCGTATTTAACCGGTGTGCGCGTGCTTTCGCTGTGCATCTCGCCGTCTGCGTAGCGCGTTACCGTGATAAAGACTGTGCCTGAGCCGGTCCCGAGCTGCTCGGCGTGCAGCACCACGGTGCTGTCGAGCGCCACGGCTTCGGTTATAGATTCGGATGCGCTTTGCGAGCTGTAAACCTTAATAATATCGTTTGCGGCGACATTCTTTACGGTGATGACGTCGGGCATATTCGCGTTGTTTACTATTTCCACATCCGCCGCGTTTATGGCTGTTGACGGTTTCTGCGCGCCGTAGGGAACCTCCGCCCTTGTGCTTTCGTTTAGACCGGCGGATTTGCGGGTTACGTAGACGGCTCCGCCCTCAGCCTTCAGCGAGGAGAGATTGAACTTGATAGTGGAAGCGAAGGTGTCAACCGTACCCTTGCCAAGCGTCTTGCCGCCTGTCGGCGCGTCGTATACCGTGACCGCGTCGCCGGAGCCGAGGCCCCAGACCTCGATCGTCGGCGCGGCGTTTACGTTGTTTGTGACAGTGACGTTTGAGGGGCTTATATCGGCGGACGGCAGCTCACCCTGATAAGCGTGAGGTTTGCGTTCGCTCTCCAGCTTGCCCCTGTTGGTGATTGTGAGGAAAACCGTGCCCTCGTCCTTGCCCAGCTGCCCGATTGTTATAGTGACCGAATAGTCCTGAGCGCCGCAGGTCGCCTGACCGAGTACCGTGCCGGTCGTCAGGCTCGCGTAGGCTTTTATAACGTCGCCGTCGCGGATGCCGCCCGAAACTGTTATCGTGTCGGCGGCGCCAACGTTGTTGACGATGTAGACGTCCAGATTCTCAGTGTCAAATACGGATATTTCCTGAGCGGTGTATGTAAATTCGGTTCTTGAACTCTCCGCGAAGCCCGGGTCCCTGCGCGTAAGCCAAACAGAGCCGCCGGTTCTTTCCAGCGTGAGATTTATCGTCACCGAGTTGCCGCCCGCGGCGACCTTTGCCGAGCCGATAACCTTACCGTTTGTGTCGGCGTTATAGGCCGTAACGGTGACGCCGTCGTATAGTCCGCTGACGAAAACTGTGCTTTGGATTCCCGCGTTGTTAGTTACCGTTACGCTTGGGTCATCAGAAACAAAAGGACCGGATGCCGTAACGGAGTCCATTTTGACCTCGACACGGTTGCCTTCGCGCATATTCTTGCGCGTGATAGAAACATACAGGGCGACGGGTTCATTCTCTTTGGCGAATTCCGCGCGGGAGAGAGTGATGTCCGTTCTATTAGACGCGACAGCGCCTCTGAGCAGCACGGAGGTGGTCTTGTCGTCTTTGTAAAGTTTTACGATGTCGCCCGCTTCAAGGCCGTCTATGTAAAGGGTGTCGTTCGTGCCGGAGGGATTGCGTTTAGATTCAACCGTTATATGGTCGGCTTCAATGTCGGGGCTTATGTCCTGCTTGTCGTATTTGTAAAAAGACCTGTCGCTTGGAAGCTCGTTAAAGCGTTTTATTGTCAGCCATATATTATCGCCGTCCTCTTTCAGCAGGGAGGTTTTTATTGTGACGGTATCCCTGTTCTTCGCGCACTTCGCGCTGCCGAGCTTTTTCGTGCTGAATTGGTCGGCAAAGACAGTGATCATGTCGCCGGGCTCCAGATCGGTGACCTCAATAACGCCTTTTTTGTTTACGCCGTTGGTGACGGTGATGCTGCCGTCGTCGTCGCTGAAGCTTGTGCTTGAGAGTTCGGCGTCGAAATCAAATTTTTCACGGGGGCTTTCATGCTTGCCGACGCTTTTGACGGATACCCAGACCGAGCCGCCGTCTTTACCGAGCTGTTTAAGACTGAGAATAACCTCGTCGCTGTTGTTTCTGACCTTACCGGAAGTAATTCTCTTGCCGCCGATCGCGGCGGAATACACTGTGACCAGATCGCGGGGCTCGAGATAATCGACATGTATGGTGTCTTTTTTATCCACGTTGTTTGTGATCTCCACGGCGGACGGCGTGTCGGAAACAGGTTCCGCGGGATAGCCTTTAACCGCGGCGGTCAGGTTTGTTTCGCCTTTCTTCTGCACCGTTACGGTGATCTCGCCCGCTGTCGCGGTGGGCAGCATGACGGTTATATTAACCGAGGTGGCGCTGTTGCTCAGCGTCTTTCGGCCCAAGAGCATACCGCTTTGGGAGTATACCGAAACAACGCTCCGGGGCTCTATACCGCTGACCCTTACCACGTCTTTCTTGCCGACGTTATTTGTCACCTCTACATATGAGGCGTCAAACGCAAGGGCGGCTCCGGTCAGCACTACAACCGCTATGACGCCGATAACAATCCCTGAAAGTTTCTTAAACATATCCGTGTCCTCCGATAAAATAGGATAATAAACGCAATATAACCCACAATTTATTTATCGGAGGATAGTCGGAAAACTTGAGTTGTTTCAGGAAAATACAGCGGCGTTTTTACGGCTTCTCCAGCCCGTGCATAAAACCGTCGAGGGTCGCCGAGCAGACGTCGCCGCCGATAACCGTATTTTTATATACGAGAATACACACGCGCACGTTTTCGGTGACGTTCGGATAATTTTTTACATTATAAGCATAACGCATGACACGCCTGCCCTTATATTTCGACAGGTCATAGCCCTGTGTCTTTTGCAAATCGTTATAGCCGGTGAAAACGCTGTCGAACTCGGCGGGGATAAGCACCTCTTCAAATTCCAAAGGCTGTTCGTCCACCTCCCAGCCAAACCCGCTGAGGAACTGAACGCGGTCCTCGTTTGACTCGATATGTTTATTAGACGGGCGCTCCGAGGAGGTCGCGCTGGCTTTTGCGGAGCCCTTTCCCAAGCTCAGCAGGAGAATGAGCGCGATAAGCAGCGCGCCGGCCGCGATAACCGCCGCCGCCAGTTTGCGCTTGCTGAGCTTTGCAGTAAAGATGAACATGAATGTACCACTCCTTTTGTACAAGGTATGCGGTCTGCCGGACGAATTATGATGATTATTTTCTTTTGATAACGGCAATAATACGTTCGAGGTGAACTTAATGAAAGCCGTTATTCTCGCGGGCGGGGAGGGTACGCGTCTGCGCCCGCTGTCCGTCAACCGCCCTAAACCCATGGTTTCGCTATATGAAAAGCCCGTGCTGGAACATACGATAAAGCACCTTAAAAATAACGGTATCACAGATGTAATCCTTACGCTGCAAACGCTGCCGCATGTGATAACCGACCATTTCGGACACGGCGAGGCACTCGGCGTTTCAATAACGAATGTCGTCGAGGGCGCGCCGCTTGGGACGGCGGGCGCCGTACGCGCCTGCTCAAAGCATTTGGACGGCGGGCCGTTTCTTGTGATTTCCGGCGACGGCGTATGTGATTTTGACTTTAATGAAGCCCTTCGCTTTCACACTGAAAACAAAGCGGATGTCACTATACTGCTCAGCCGTCAAAAATCGCCGCGGTCA
Source organism: Oscillospiraceae bacterium (assembly GCA_009777255.1). Taxonomy (GTDB): domain Bacteria; phylum Bacillota; class Clostridia; order Oscillospirales; family UBA929; genus WRMG01. The sequence continues at coordinate 15,305 of WRMG01000015.1, forward strand.
TACGGGCTGGTTATGACGGACACGGCCGGCAGGGTGACGCGTTTTATAGAAAAGCCGACATGGGGACAGGTGTTCACCGACACGGTAAACACCGGCATTTATATCGTTGGCCCCGGGGTGACGCCGTATATCCCCGAGAATACGCATTTTGATTTCGCTAAGGACCTGTTCCCGCGCCTCTTACAGGACGGCAAAGCCATCTGCGCTTACGCCCCCGACGGCTATTGGTGCGACATAGGCGGCACGGACGCGTATCTGCAATGCGCGTTTGACGCGCTGGACGGCAAAGTAAAGCTGGATATGCCCGCGCCGCCTGTGGGACGCGGGGTATGGTCGGGCTCCGCGATACCGGACGGCGCGGAGATTATCCCGCCCTGCTATATTGGCGGCGGCGTTATGATAGGAAACGGCGTAAAGCTCGGACCGTATACAATCATAAATTCAGGCGCGGTAATAGGCGACGGCGCGACTGTATCGCGCAGTTATATCGAGGCGGCGCATATCGGCGCGCGGACGGAAACAGACAGCGCGATTGTCTGTAAAACGGCGCATGTCGGCGACGGCTCGCGGCTGCGCGAGGGCGCGGTCATCGGGGAGGGCGCGGTCATCGGGGCAAACGCCGTCGTATTAAACGGCACGCGCGTATGGCCCGATAAGGAGATAGACGAGGGCGCGCGCGTTTCGGGCAGTATATCAACCGGATATAACAAGCGCGGCGCGATGTTTACCGGCACGGGCAGCGTCGCCGGACAGCCGCACATTGATTTAACGCCCGATTTTCTGCTGCGGCTCGGTTCTGCTGCGGCAACCGCGGCCCCAAAGGGCGACATCGCCCTGTGCATGGGCGGCGGCGGCGCGGCAAGGCTTGCCGCGGCCGCGCTGGAAACCGGCATCACCGCCGCCGGGCGTTCGGTAATACGGCATGACGCGGCGTTTGCCGCCGCCGCCGCGTTCGCGGCCGGAATATATAAGTTCGCGCTCACAATATTTGTGTCACAGGACGCCGAAAATGTAAAGCTTCATTTTTTCGGCTCCGACGGGCTGCCCGTCGAGCGGGCGCTTGAGCAGAAGATAGAGGCGTCGGCGCTGCGCGGCGAGGTCACGCTGCGCGAGGCGCGGGCCGTGGGACAGACAAGGACGATAAGCGGGGTGACGGCGCTTTATGAGCTGTCGGCTGGCGAAGCGCCGCCGTGGTTTTATGAGAGAAAGGGGCTTTCTGTTTCGGTGAGCGGCGACAGCCCTTCGGAGAGATCCCTGTACCACGCGCTTTTGGCCACTCCGGTAAATTTGCGCGCGGACGCGCTTCCGCCGAGATTCGGGATTGACGGCGAGGGCTTTACCGCGCGCGCGGTTGATGAGAAAGGGCGCGTCCTTACACATGAGCGCCTGCTTGCAATGCTATGCGCTTTTGAGGCCTTGTCGGGCAGCAATAAGCTGGCGGCGCATTACGCCGCGCCGGTGTTTTTGGATCTCGCCGGCGAGGGGGCGGATATACTCCGGCTGGGGCGCGACGAGGACGCGCGCGAGCTACTTGCCGGTCAGCCGTATATGCGCGACGGGATATTTCTGATATGCCGGCTGTGCCGCGCCGTGATGTCCAGCGGGCGGACGCTGGCCGAGATGAACGACGCGCTGCCGCCGTTCGGCATGACAAACGCCGAGGTTTCCGTCGGGCGGGACAAAGCCGCGGTCATGCGGGCATTGGCCGGAGAATACGGCGGCGAGCTTGTCGAGGGCCTGCGCGCCGCGGTCGGACAGGGCTGGGTGCATATAACGCCGATGGCAGGGCGCAGGGCGCTTAAAGTGACCGCCGAGGGCGCGACGGAGGAGTACGCGGAGGAATTATGCGGCATGATAGAAAAGCGGATCAGGCAGGCGGAAGCGCGGCAAGAACAGTGAAATATCAGCCCCGGCGATATGCCGTGAAAATAATGCTTGCATTTCCGTTTGGGATATGTTACCATATGCTCAGGTGTAAATGCTGAATATTTCTCCCTTGTCGTAAAATGACAAGGGGGAGCGTGTTGCCGCGTTCTACATACATTTATTTAATAGGAAAGAGATTTGATCTAATGGCGGAAAAATTGAAAATAATCCCCCTTGGCGGCCTTGGGGAAGTCGGAAAAAACATCACGCTTTACGAACACGGCGACGATATTCTTGTGGTGGACTGCGGGCTTTCGTTCCCCGACGGGGACATGCTGGGCGTTGATCTTGTGATACCCGACTTTACGTATCTGGAGAATAACCGCAACCGCGTTAAGGCAATCGCCGTAACGCACGGGCACGAGGACCATATCGGCGCGATAGCGTTTCTTTTGCGCGAGATAGCCGTCCCCGTTTTCGCCACGCCGCTGACGGCGGGGCTTATCAAGCTGAAGCTGGACGAGGCGGGGCTGCTGCAATCCTCCGATATTCGCGTGATAAAGGTTGGCGAGCGTTTTACGGCGGGCTGTTTTACGGTGGAGTTTGTAAACGTGAACCACTCCATCGCCGATTCGGCGGCGCTGGCGATAAAAACGCCGCAGGGCATAGTTATACACACGGGCGACTTTAAGATAGACTCTACACCCGTGGGCGGCGGCGTTATTGATTTGACCCGTTTGGGACAGCTGGGCAGAAAAGGGGTTCTGGCGCTCCTGTCCGACTCGACGAACGCGGAGCGCCCGGGCTATTCCATGAGCGAACGCAAGGTGGGCGAGGCGTTTGAGCCGCTGTTCAGAAACTGTGACAGCCGGATAATAGTCACGACATTCGCCTCTAACGTACACCGATTGCAGCAGGTAATCGACTGCGCCGCGCGGCACGGGCGCCGCGTAGCCATAACGGGGCGGAGTATGGAAAATATCATGCGCCTGTCGGCGGAGCTGGGGTATATGAATATACCGGACGGCGTGATGGTGGACATGTCGATGCTCCGCACGGTGCCCGCACATAAGCTGGTGATAATCACCACGGGAAGCCAGGGGGAGCCGATGTCCGCGCTCTACCGCATAGCCTTTTCATCGCACAGGCAGATAGAGATAATGCCGGGCGATAAAGTAATCGTGTCGGCGTCGCCGGTGCCGGGCAACGAAAAAATGGTCTTTAAGATGATAAACGAGCTTATACACAAGGGCGCTGAGGTCGTTTATGAGAGGCTTGCCGAGGTGCATGTGTCGGGACACGCCTGTCAGGAAGAGCTGAAGCTGATGATTTCGCTGTGCAAGCCCAAGTATTTTGTGCCCCTGCACGGCGAATACCGCCACCTGAAAACACATGCCGCGCTGGCGCGCTCATGCGGGATACCGCCGGAGAATATATTCATTCCCGACGTCGGGCGTGTTTTGGAGCTGGGCGGCCGCGGAGTGAAGCATACCATGACGGTGCCTGCCGGACGGGTGCTGGTAGACGGGCTGGGCGTGGGCGATGTGGGCAGCGTCGTGCTGCGTGACCGCAAGCATTTGGCGGGCGACGGGCTGGTCGTCGTGGCCCTTACCGTTGACAAGATAAGCGGCGAGGTCGTCGCCGGACCCGATATAGTGACGCGCGGCTTTGTCTATGTGAAAGAGTCTGAGGACCTTATGGAGCAGCTGCGAAGGGTCGTCTGGAAAGCCATTGACGACCACGAAAACCCCGATCCGGCGACATTAAAGTCGGTGATCAGGGCTTCATTGAGCGATTATTTATACAGAAACACAAAGCGCAGTCCGATGATATTACCTATTATTCTGGAGTATTGAGTGTTCCGCCAGCGCCGCTTCAACGTCGCCGGCAATTTGTGACCGGAGAGCCTCCACCGAGCAGAACCGCTTTTCGGGACGCATAAACTTCAGAAATTCAACGCGTATATGTTCACCGTAGAGGTCGCCTGAAAAGCCGAAGATCGTTGTTTCGGCGTTCGGGCGGCCGTTTTCCGCGACTGTCGGGCGTACGCCTGTGTTGGTGACGGAGTTTAACAGCCTCCCGCGGGCAAAAACACGCGTGAGATATACGCCGTAAGCGGGCCTGACTATCCCGTCGGGCAAATTAAGATTAACCGTAGGCGCGCCTATGGACGCGCCAAGCCGCCGCCCGTGTTCCACGGGGCCGGAGAGAATGTGCGGGTGTCCCAGCAGCCTGACCGCGGCTTCCATATTTCCCTTGGCAATCAAACGGCGTATTAGAGTAGAGCCGGCGGGGACGCCGTCCAGCGAAACGATCGGCACAACATCGCACCCGATACCCAGCTTTTTACACTCGGCGGCCAAATACTCGGACGTGCCGGTGCCGTTATACCCGAAACGGAAATCCGCCCCCGCGACGACATGCGCCGCGAGGGGCTTTATTGTTTCCCTGATGAACGCGCCGGGCGCCATACGCATCACGCGCTCGTCGAAACGCAGCGTGATAACATTTTTAACATGCCGCCTGAGCAGGTATTCGCGGTCTTGGACAGTGTTGATAAGTGGTTCGGGCTTGCCGGAGATAACCTGACGCGGATGTGCGTCGAAGGTCAGCGCGCAGGAATCAAGACCAAGCCGTTCCGCGACCGCGGCGGCATGATCTAACAGCGCGGCGTGGCCGATGTGGACGCCGTCGAAAAAGCCCAAGGCAAGAACGTACATCAGTAAAATCCTTTAATTGTGGACATTTTTGAGTTGATAACCTCCGCGAGCATGAGAAACTCGCCGCCCTCCGCGTATACGCGGAATTTGCCGTCCGGCAGATTGACACCGAAACCGGCGCCGTTGCGTATGCGCTTCTCCTGCGCGTCCGCCGCCGTATACGCGGGGTAACCGGCGAACAGCGAATCGACAGGCAGAACGGCAGCGGGGCTTGCCGCGTCTATTGTTACGGCCTGAGATATATCGAACGGGCCGCTTTTCAAGCGCCGCAGTCCGCTCATCACGGCGCCGCAGCCCAGCCGCGCCCCGATGTCATGGCAAAGAGTGCGGATATACGCGCCGCCCGAACACTCAACAAGAAGCTCGGCTTCGGCGCGGTCCGCGCCGGGGCTTACTTCGATTCTGTCAAATGTCACGGGCCGGGGCTTGCGCTCAATCTCAATCCCCTGACGCGCGAGCTTGTATAACCGCTGCCCGTTTATCTTTACCGCCGAAACCATGGGAGGCGTTTGCAGACCGTGTCCGATAAACTCCCGCGCGGCGTCGGAGACCTGTTGAAAATCGGGTATATTCTCATTTTTGGAGATAATCTTGCCAGTGATGTCCTGTGAGTCGGTCACAAGCCCGAGAATCATTTTGGCACGGTAGGTTTTGCCCGAGGGTAAAAGCTCAACAGCGCGCGTGGCCCGCCCGATAAAAACCGGCAGAACGCCTGTCGCCATGGGGTCAAGCGTCCCGCCGTGGCCGACGCGCCGTTCGCCCAGTGTGCCGCGCAGCTTAGCGACGACGTCGTGCGATGTCCAATCGGACGGTTTATCAATAATGAGAATACCGTTCATAGTATTACCCCGCGCTAAAAACGTTGTAAGGAGTTATGTAAAAAATGCCTGCCGGAAACGTTACAAACCTTTAAGAATCTCTCGTTTTTTTATTTCAAATATTTTTTTCACACATTCCAGTGCCGCCGCGTCGGGAACGTAGAACGCCATAACGGCATTACACACATTATCAAACTCTTTTCCGAAAATAACCTTACGGCTTCCCGGGCTGCATTTCCCTCCGCAGCTTCCGCAAATATTTACGTTTGCCCAAGCGATTTCTTTCATGCGCCCGTCCATCGGGACATCATCGTGCTCGCCGCTGTAATCGCCCTCGGTCCAAATAGTCCAAGGGCCGGGCTTTTCCTCTGAACCGTCAATGTACATATAGCACACACATTTACCTTTATAGCTGACCGCGCCGTGTTCCCCGCCGGCAGTCATCTCGTTGGCGTCTAAATAACCTATAAAATCCAATGCATTCTTTTGTGTATCACTTTTGAGAAATTCATTGATAATTCCTCTGATTTTTATGTTTGACATTTGGTTTTACCCCTATCTAATTATATAAAATACCCGCAACAGGCGCAACGCGCCCCTACCCTTCCGGCAGCAGCTCGGGATAAAGCTCGTATATCGCGCCAAGGACCTTCTCCCGGGCCTGATCAATGCCGCAATCGAGCAAACAGCCCGCGGCGCGCGCGTGTCCGCCGCCGCCCAGCTTGGCGCAGATGCCGTTTGCCAAATAGCCGGAGACCGTGCGCACGGAGACCTTTACCGAGCCGTTTTTCTCCTCGCGCAGGGTAACGCCTATATCGACGCCTACTATAGTCTTTACAAGCGAGGATATGCCGTCGAGATCGTCGTAAGATGCTTTTGAATCAAAAATTTTCTCGAGTGTGAGAAACGCGACCGCGATACGCCCTATGTATTCGACGTCGCGCAGAAGCACGGCCTCCAGCGCGAAACGCGACGGCGTCTTTGTAACGAAATATTCCGTGTTCAGCGCGCCCATGTCTATGCCCGCGTCCGCCAGATCGGCCACCGTCCGCAGTGTCCGGCTGGTGGTGTTTTCAAAGCGGAAACAGCCGGTGTCGGTGATTATCGCCACATAGAGCGCGCTTGCCATATCCAGCGTCAGCTCGACTCTCATCTCTTTAAGTAAACGCGCGACCAACTCGCCCGTCGCGGCGCTGCCGTCGTCGAGCAAGCTCATTTTAGCGTAGGCTCCGTCGCCCGGGTGGTGGTCGATAGATAAATCAATATCCATCTGCTCAAAGGCCGGGGGGAACAGCGAACGCGCCGCCGTATCGACAGCCAAAACGGTTCGGGGCGAAAAATCGTCCGGCGGCGCCAGATAGCCCGCCATACGCTCAAAACGCCCGACAATCTCGGGGTTTTTTGCTATAAATGCCTGTTTGCCGACAGCCCTGAGCCCCAGGCACAAACCAACCGCGCTGCCGACGGTGTCGCCGTCGGGACGGCGGTGCGTCAGAATGATATAGCCGTCGTTTTCACGCAGAAAAACAGAAGTTTCACTCAGCGTCAGAGTCATTTTGATCGCCCTCCGCGTGTCTTATTGTGTTCAGAACATCAATTATATGCGCGCCGTGGCTGATGGAATCGTCAAGAAAGAATTTAATCTCGGGAGAGAGGCGCAGTTTAAGCGACTGTCCCAGCTCGTGCCGCAAAAAACCGGAAGCGGCGACAAGTCCTTTTATCACCTCGCCGCCGTCCGCCGTGCCCGGTAAAACACTGATATATACCTTTGCCAAGCTCATGTCGCGGGCGGTGTCCACACGCGTCACGCTGATAAGGCCGCGGACGCGCGGGTCTTTAAGGCGCGGTATCAGCGCCCCGAGTTCGCGTCTTATTTCGTCGTTTATTTTCGCTATACGTGTCTGGTTTGCCATTTACTCCGACACCCTTTCCATAATAAAGGCCTCGATAACATCGCCCTCTTTTATGTCGTTGTACCGTTCGATGCCGATGCCGCACTCATAGCCGCCGGCGACCTCCCTTGCGTCGTCCTTGAAGCGCTTTAGGCTGGCTATCTCGCCCTCGTGGATTATAATGCTGTCGCGCAGCAGACGGGCGCTTGCCTGACGCGTGATCTTGCCGTTCTGCACGTAACAGCCGGCGATCGTGCCTGTGCCGGTGACCTTGAACACCTGACGCACCTCTGCGCGGCCGAGCAGGGTTTCCTTGAATTTCGGAGCGAGCATACCTGTAATGGCGGCCTCAATCTCCTCAATACAGTCATAAATAACGCGGTACATGCGCATATCAACGCCCGCCTGTTCAGCGCTCTCGCGGATGGCGGGGTCGGGCCGCACGTTGAAGCCGACGATGATAGAACCGGTGGCTCCAGCAAGCAGAATATCCGACTCGTTTATAGCGCCGACCGCGCTGTGGATTACGCGCACGCGCACTTCATCGTTGGAAATCTTTTCGAGCGAGGACTTGACCGCTTCCGCCGAACCTTGCACATCGGCCTTTATTACGATATTCAAATCCTTTACCTCGCCCTGCTGAAGCTGGGCGAAAAGGTCGTCGAGAGAAACCTTTGTCGGCACGGGGCCGCTGACCGCGCGCCCTGACTGCTTGCGCTGCTCAACCAGCTCGCGCGCCATGCGCTCGTCGGCGACGGCGTGGAACTGATCGCCCGCGTCGGGCACCTCGCCAAGCCCGATAATCTCGACCGGTACGCTCGGGCCCGCCTCCTCTATACGCCGTCCCTTGTCGTCGGCCATTGCGCGAACGCGCCCGACCGTTTTTCCGGCGATTATGATGTTGCCCTGTTTCAATGTGCCGTTCTGCACGAGTACCGTGGCGACCGGACCGCGCCCCTTGTCAAGCCGCGCCTCGATAACCGTGCCGCGGGCGGACCTGTCGGGATTGGCGCGAAGCTCGGCCATGTCGGCGGTGAGTATGACGTTCTCCAGCAGCTTGCCGATATTGTCGCCGGTCTTTGCGGAAACGGGAACGACGACGGTATCGCCGCCCCATTCCTCGGCCAGCAGCTCGTATTCGGTAAGCTGCTGCATGACCTTGTCAGGGTTGGCGTCGGGTCTGTCCATCTTATTGACCGCCACGATGACAGGGACCTCGGCGGCCTTCGCGTGGTTGATCGCCTCGATCGTCTGCGGCTTTATGCCGTCGTCCGCGGCCACAACCAGAATGGCGATGTCCGTAACAGAAGCGCCGCGCGCGCGCATCGACGTGAACGCCGCGTGACCCGGCGTGTCAAGAAATGTGATATGGCGCCCCTCGACATCAACGCGGTACGCGCCGATGTGCTGGGTGATGCCGCCCGCTTCGCCGCTGACGACGCTGGTGCTGCGTATATAATCCAGCAGAGATGTTTTGCCGTGGTCAACATGACCCATTACGACGACTACAGGATCGCGCGGCGAAAGATCATGCTCGGCGTCCCGCGTGTCGTCGATAAGGCGCTCCTCTATGGTAACAACTATCTCGCGCTCAACCTTGGCGCCGAACTCCATGGCGATCAGCGCGGCGGTATCATAATCTATCATTTCCGACAGCGACGCCATTATACCGTTTTTCATCAGTCTTTTAACCACGTCGGCGCCGGTCTTTTTCAAACGTACCGCAAGCTCGCTTACCGCTATGCTGTCGGGAATGGTAACTTTAAGCTGTATTTTTTTCAACGCCTCAATTTGCAGGCGGCGCATCTTCTCCTGCTCTTCCTGACGGCGCTTGCTGCTGAACTGCGGGCCGCCCCGCTTGTCGGCGCTTCTCTTGAATTTCTCTTTGCCCTGACGCATATTCGCGGCTCTGTCGGGCACAAGCTTATCAATGCGTTCGTCATAGCGCGCCAAGTCCACCTGACCGCCGCGCGTGTCGATAACGCGCACCTGCCGCTGGGCGCTTGCCTTGCGGCCGGCCGGATTCGCGGCTTGAGCTTTCTTGACGGCGGGCGCGGCAGCTGCCTGCGGAGCGGGCTGCGCCGCCGGTGCAACGGGGGCCGCGCGGACGGTGCCGTCCGCCGGCTTTTCCGTTTTCTCGGGTTCGGGCGGAGGTTCGGGCGCGGGAGGGGGTTCGGGTTCGCGGTATGTGTGCGCGAATACGCGCTCCATGCTGTCGATCTGGTTATGCTGCGTTAGATAATCAAAGATAACGTCCAGCTCGAAAGAGCTGAGCGCCTGCATATGATTCTTGGGCGGCGTTAGGAACTTAATCAGAACGTCGGAAATGACCTTGGTTTGCAGACCAAAATCCTTTGCGACCTCATGGACCCTGTATTTAAGCATCGGTTGACCCCTCCGTCTCTAATGTATCGTAAAGACTGCCGCCTTGTGCCGACAAGGCCCGCTCAAGCCCGCGTATTTTACGCGCCCTTTTGACACAAGCCTCGCTTTTGCAGACATAAGCCCCGCGTCCGCGAGCCTTGCCCGTGCCGTCGGCGACAAGAGCATCCTCGCTTTTTATCACCCGCGTCAGCTCGTTTTTGGGTTTCATCTGACGACATGCCACACACATCCGCATGGGCGTTTTTTTCATCCGACATCAGCCTTTATATCAATTTTCATGCCCGTCAGCTTGGCGGCAAGACGCACATTCTGCCCCTCCTTGCCGATAGCCAGCGACAGCTGGTCGAAGGGTACGACGACTCTGCACGTCTTGCCCTCCTCGTCGAGTATCTCAACGGATACCACAGCCGACGGCGCCAGCGCCGCCGATACGAACTCCACCGGATCGTCGCTGTACTTTACAATATCTATTTTCTCGCCGTTTATCTCTTCGACGACGGCGTTCACGCGCGAACCGCGCGGACCGACGCACGCGCCGATGGGATCGACGTTGGAATCCTCGGACCACACGGCGATCTTTGTGCGGCTTCCCGCTTCGCGCGATATACTGCGTATTTCTATTATCCCGTCCGCTATCTCCGGCACCTCAAGCTCGAACAGACGCTTTACAAGCCCGGGGTGCGTGCGCGATATTACGATCTGCGGCCCCTTTTGCATATTGCGCACCTGCGCCACGTAGACGCGGATACGGTCGCCCTCCCTGAATACCTCGCCGGGAATCTGCTCGTTTACGCCGAGCATCGCTTCGGCCTTATCAGGGCTGCCGCCGCCCAGCGACAGCACAAGCGCTCCGCGCGGCTCCGCGCGCAGTACCGTCCCCGGGATTATTTCGTGTTCCTTGGATGTGAACTCCTGGAATACCATGCCGCGCTCCGCCTCGCGTATGCCCTGTATAATAACCTGCTTGGCGGTCTGTGCGGCGATACGCCCGAAATCCTGAGTCTTTACGTCAAAGGACACAACGTCGCCGAGGCTCAGCTTAGGGTCGGTCTCTCTGGCCGCTTCGAGCGAGATTTGCAGAACGGGGTTTTCGACCTCCTCGACAACCTCTTTCTGCAGCTGCATGGTAATGGTTTTCTTCTTTTCGTCCCAATGCACAATGACATTTTCACCGCTGACCGCGCCAAGGTTGTCGCGGCGGTACGCGGCGATAAGCGCCTGAGTGATTTTCTCTTTCATATATGACTTTGGTATGCCCTTTTCCTTTTCAATAGCGTCCAGAGCGCTGAAAAATTCGGCGTTCATGTCGAGCTTCCCTCCCAGCAAAAAGTAAGATTCATTTTGGCTATATCTTTAATATCTATGCTTTCGCCGCCGATCGTGACAGTGCCGGAGTCAAAAGCGTCCAGTATCCCCGTCAGCGTTTTAGAGCCGTTTCGCGGGGCGTAGAGCGATACCTTCACTTCCCTGCCCAGCGAGCTTTCATAGTGTTCGGGCCGCTTAAGAGCCCGCTCAAGCCCGGCTGAGGATACCTCAAGGATATAGGCGTCCTGTATGGGGTCCCTTTCGTCAAGAACGGGGTCGAGTGCGCGCGAAACCGCTTCGCAATGCTCGGTTGAAACGCCGCCGTCGCGCTCAATAAATATCCTGAGATACCACCGCCCGCCCTCCTTTATATATTCGACGTCCCAAAGGCGGCAGCCCGCCGCCTCGGCTATCGGGCGGGCAAGATCCGCGACGGTATCGGTTACTTTACGCAAGAGCAAATCTCCTTCCAAAATAAAGAGTGGGAAAACCCACTCTTCAGACAAACAACAACACTGACACATACATCGTAACACATAAAAAACGAAAACGCAATAGCAAAATCAAAAAAAGATTGAAAAAATGCTAAAACGGCGTTATAATGAAGTTGGCTCCGCCGTCACGCCTATACGGCGCGTGTGACTTTGCCTGAGCGCAGGCAGCGCGTGCAGACATGAATATGGCGCGGCGAGCCGTCTACAAGCGCTTTGACGCGCTTGACGTTGGGCTTCCACATACGGTTCGAGCGGCGGTGGGAGTGCGAAACCGCAATGCCGAACGTAACGCCTTTATCGCAAACTGAGCATTTAGCCATAACAAAAACCTCCTTGTAAAATCTAACAACCGCCATTGTAACAGATAAAATAATAAATTGCAAGCAAAATTTTAAGTAAATCCCAATCGGAGGAAATAATTTTATGAAACCGCAGGTCGCGCCGTCTATATTATCAGCTAATTTTTATGATCTAAGGCCGCAGATCGAGTCCGTAAAAGCCGCCGGCGCAAGCATATTGCACGTTGACGTAATGGACGGGAGGTTCGTGCCGAACATATCCATAGGCATACCCGTCATACGCACGCTGTCGATGTATTCAGGCATGACGCTGGACGTGCATCTTATGATAGAGGATCCCAAACGCTATGTCAAGGCGTTCGCGGACGCGGGCGCCGACTGGCTGACCGTTCATTACGAGGCCGTGCCGCAGGGCGGGCTGGAAAAGCTGCTGAAGGAAATACGCGCCATGGGCCTGAAAGCGGGTCTGTCCATAAAGCCGGACACGCCGGTCGTCACATTGGAGCGCTTTGCCGAATTCTGCGACATCGCGCTTATAATGACCGTTCCGCCCGGATTCGGCGCACAGCCTTACGACGCGGACGGCGACAGCCGCATACGCGCCGCGCGTGAAATACTGGACAGATTAAACCCCGGGTGTATACTCTCCGTGGACGGCGGCATAGACACACACACAATTGCGGGAGCGAGCGGGGCCGGCGCGGAACTGTTTGTCGCCGGAAGCTCGGTGTTCGGCAAGCCCGACCCGGGCGCGGCTGTGAAAGAACTAACGGAACGGATAGAAATTAAGTATTGACAACGCTGTTTGTATGCTGTAAAATACAACTATGTAAAGCGTGTTGGCTTTACAAGGGAGTGCGGTTTGTATGAAAGAAAACCCTGTTACAATGGCATTGCTGCTGGATTTTTACGGCGACACGCTTACGGAAAAGCAGCGCGATTATTTCGAGCAGTATCACTGCTCGGACCTCTCGCTGTCGGAGATTTCCTTAAACGAGGGGATAACGCGTCAGGGCGTAAGGGACGTTATCACGCGCACCGAGGCGATACTTCAGGATATGGAGTCGCGTCTGGGGCTTGTGGCCAAGCACGGGCGCACGGTGGAGATTCGTGACAAGCTGCTCAGGGCCGCGCGGGAGATTTATGAAACCAACGGCAGAAGCTATAACAACACGATTATCAGACAGCGGGCCGAGGAGATACTTATGCTTGCGCAAGCGCTGGACGGAGAAGAATAATGGCATTCGAGGGTCTTTCAGATAAACTGTCAAAGGTATTCTCAAAGCTGCGCGGCAAAGGACGCCTGTCCGAATCCGACGTCAGAGAGGCCATGCGCGAGGTGCGACTCGCGCTTTTGGAGGCCGACGTCAGTTACAAGGTCGTAAAGGAGCTTGTGGCGGGGATAACGGAGCGCTGCGTCGGCGCGAATGTTTTGGAGAGCCTTTCGCCCTCCCAGACAATTATCAAGGTCGTCAGCGAGGAACTGACCGCGCTGATGGGACAGCGGCACACAAAGCTGAACACGGCGGGCAAACCGCCGACGGTGGTCATGATGGCGGGGCTTCAGGGCTCGGGCAAGACTACAAACGCCGCGAAGCTCGCGGGGCTGATGAAAAAACAGGGCAAACGCCCGCTGCTGGTCGCGTGCGACGTATACCGTCCCGCCGCCATAAAGCAGCTGGAAATTGTGGGCGGCCAGCTGGGAGTGCCGGTGTTT
>WRMG01000016.1 GCA_009777255.1 Oscillospiraceae bacterium
TCATATGTTCTGCCGCCCTTGAACGGTTTCAGGGTGCGCGTTTCCGTATCGCGTATGACGCGGAACTTGTTGCTGTCCTCGTCGGCCTTGGCCAGCGCGACATACGGCCTTACCTCCGTCCCGTGCGGGGCGTTTACTTGGCACAGATTGTCCACGGTTATGTACAGGCTCTCGAGCTTCGCGTCATACGGCGCGGTGAACGCCAGCTGGTATCCGTTGCCGACCGGCAGCGTAAACGTACCGTCATAGATCTCTATAGCCTCGCTGTTCGCGCCGAAGCCCGCCAGCTCCACGGTTTTGGACTTGCCGCTGTCATATGTACTCAGCAGCGCCGTCTCCGTCATGGCAAACGGAACGATTGAACCGGGGTTAGGCTCTCCGGGCGCGCCTTGCGCGCCTTGCTCGCCCTGTTCGCCCTGCTCACCTTGCTCGCCCTTCTCGCCCTTCTCGCCTTTCTCACCGCGCGGTCCGCGTTCGCCTTTCTCGCCGCGCAGACCTTGCTTACCCTGCTCGCCTTGCTCACCCTGCTCGCCTTGTTCACCCTGCTCGCCTTGCTCGCCCTGCTCGCCTTGCTTCCCTTGCTTGCCTTGCTCGCCCTGCTCGCCTTGTTTCCCTTGCTTGCCCTGCTCGCCCTGCTCGCCTTGTTCGCCTTTTTCGCCTTGCTTGCCCTTCTCGCCTTTCTCTCCCTTTTCACCCGGGCGGCCTTTCTCCCCGTGACAACCGCACTCGCCCTTCTCGCCTTTCTCACCTTTCTCGCCCTTCTCGCCGCGTTCACCGGGGCAGCCTTTGGGCCCGCGCTCGCCCGGGCAGCCGCGCTCGCCTTTCTCTCCCCGCTCGCCCTTATAGCCTCTGGGGCCGCGGCAGCAGCAGCACCGGCAGCCGTCATGGCATTCGTCCCGATGCCCGTCTCTGTGTTCATGCTTTACGAAATCCGAATACTCCAGATCCTCGCGGCACTCATTGGAATGATAACTATCAGACATAAAAATCCCCTTTTACATAAATATAAAGTACCCGTCAGGGTACTTCATACTATGACACGGTAATAACCGGTGTGACACAGTTCTATATATACTGCTTTGATACCGGATTTTTGCACTCGGGGAGCAAAAACGTGATCCTTGTGCCCAGACCCTTTCTGCTGAGGACCTCTATTATCCCGTAGTGGCGGTCGATTATCCATTTGGCTATGCTCAGGCCAAGCCCCGAGCCGCCTGTCTTGCGGGCGCGCGACTCGTCGGCGCGGAAAAAGCGGTCGAATATCCTCGGCACATCCGCGCCGTCGATGCCGATGCCTGTGTCCTCGACGCATATGCGCACCTTGCCGTCCTCCTGCTTGCAGCTGAGCGTTATCTCGCCGCCCTCCGGCGTGTACTTCCGCGCGTTGTCCACCAGCACGCGCAGCGCCTGCTTCAGGAGCCCGGCGTCGCCGAGGACATAGCAGAACTCCGGCGTGTCGTGCTTATAGACATGCTTTTCGTCTATCATCGCCGCCTCGCCGCAAACATCGGCCGCCAACTGCGACGCGTTGACCGGCGCGGACTGCATCGGGATCGCGCCCTGTTCGCCGCGCGACAGGAACAGCAGCTGCTCGATCAGCTGCTGCATACCGTCGGCCTCGTTTTTCAGGGCCTCGATGGACTCCTGAAGCGCGGCGGGGTCGTCCTTTGCCCAGCGCTCCATCATGTTCACATAGCCCTGTATCACCGCGATGGGCGTGCGCAGCTCGTGCGACGCGTCGGACACAAACCGCGCCTGATGCCCGTATGCGACGTGTATTGCCGCGGCCTCGTCCAACACTTGGTTAACTGCGCCGGCAAGCTCGGCGGTTTCGCGCGCGCCGCCGAGCAGCGGCAGGCGCGTATGCAGCGGGTCCTTGCGCACGTCGCCGGCTGCCTTGGTCAGCGCGGCAAGCGGCCACATCCTGCGCTCGGCGCCGCGCCTGTTGCCGCGCGCGAACCCTATCAGGCACAGCAGCTCCGCGACGGCAAGCGGGACCATAAAGTTCGCCAGCACCGGCAGCTGATAGATGTACTCCAGCCGCAGGTATTCCCAGACGCGGCTGCCCATAAGCACCAGATACCGGAAGATGTTGTTTATCGGCATAAGCTGATCCATGCGGTAAACGAACAGCACCACGGAGAATATTGCCGCTATGGCGATGTTAAGCCAAAAGAACAGCCAGACAAGCCTCCATACGCTGCTCCGGTTGACAAATTTCGACATTGACGGCGCGCGTTTACTCTCTGACGACATAACCGACCCCCCTGACCGTATGTATTATTTTCAAGCCGAAAGGCTCCTCTATCTTTGTGCGCAGATATCTGATGTAGACGTCCACCGAGTTTGTTTCGCCCGAGTAGTCGTAGCCCCAGACGGCGGACAGCAGGCCGTCGCGTTTCTGCACGATGTCTTTATTCAGTACCAGATGATGCAGCAGGTCGAACTCGCGGCGCGTCAGGTCTATCGGCGTACCGTCCACCGCCGCCACGCGGCTCTCGGGGTCGAGGCTCAGTCTGCCGCAGGAAAGAGCGACGCCCTTTTTGCGCAGGAACGCGCGTATACGCGCCAGCAGTTCCTCGATGGCAAAGGGCTTTGTCACGTAATCGTTCGCGCCGCCGTCAAGCCCGGAGACCTTGTCCATAACGGCGTCGCGCGCGGTAAGCATTATGACGGGGATGTCGCTGTGCTGGCGCAGGCGGCGCAGCACCTCCATGCCGTTTAGCCCGGGCAGCATGACGTCGAGCAGAATAAGCGCGTGGCCGCCCGCGAGCGCTTTGTCCAGCCCCTCGCGGCCGTCAAAGGCTTTGTCCACCTCATAGCCCTCGTGCAGCAGCTCCAGCTCGACAAAGCGCGCAAGGCGCTCCTCGTCTTCGATTATAAGTATTCGGTCCATAGTTTGCCTTTCTTTATGTGGGGTGGGATGTTGGGGGACGGGGCGGGACGGTAGGGGACGGTTTGGGGACGGGGCGGGACGCCCGGTGTGCGTCCCCTACGGGGTGGGCGCAGGGTAGGGGGATGCGTCCCCTACAATTTTTCGGTGTCGCCTGGGTTGTTTTTTGTTTTGTCGTCAAAGCGGTATCTGACCCCGCATACCGCGCCGACAAGTATCACCGGCAGCACAAAATAGAACCCCAGCACCGCCGCGCACCAAAAAATGAGCGCCGGCATCGAGATGATGTCGTATTCCTTGTTTGACGCGATGAATGTGCGCTCGCCCATTTTGTCGAACTGCTCGCCGAGCCATTTGAAGAATCGCTGTACGGCTTCGGTGAAGTCCTCACCCTTGGGCTGCCTGTAATCCTTCTCCTCCTGCGCGTTGCCCGGCAGTACCGTGACGGCGCCCGCTTTCGCGCCGCCGCGCGGCGAAACCTTACCCTGACGCTCGAGATGCACTATCGCGTCCAGCAGGTTGCCGCGGCAGACGTCAAGCGCGTCGCGCGCCTCCTCGAACGTGACGTCGGCGTATTCCAATAGTTTTTCTACCTGTTCAATGCTTATCATTCCGGCATTTCCCCCTTTATACGTCAAGTATACACTATAAATATGTAAAAGTCTTTGGAGGAGGATTAAAAACAGATGAAAAATAATGCAGAAGGGGAGGGGAGATACACGATTTGTTGTTATAACTCATAACTTATAACTCATAACTTATAGGTGACAGAAAAGGGCCGGCGCGTTGCGCGCCAGCCCCTGATTTATAGCTTGAGATTATTTACAGTACCCTTCTCGCGCCGACAAAGTATCTGGAATAATACGCCTCCGACAGCGAGGTTATGATGACGCCGCCGCGCCGTGACGACGCGTGGATGAACTGCCCGTTTCCGATGTACATACCGACGTGGCTCGCGGCGGCTTTGTTTATCGACGGGTCGCGGAAGAGGACCAGATCGCCGATGACAATATCGCTTTTCTGAACCGGCGTGCCGTTGCTCAGCTGGCCCGCGGAGCTGCGGTTGAGGGAATAGCCGAAGTTTTTGAACACAAATGTGGTGAAGCCCGAGCAGTCGAAGGTGTTGGGACCGGATGTGCCGTATTTATACGACTTGCCCAGATAGTTTCTGGCAAAGGCCACGATCTCGGCCTGAAGCCCGGACATAGTGTCCGTATCGACGGCTGCGGCGGGTATGAACTCGTCGGCGCCGCCTATGTAGTCGCCGTCGCCGTCCATAAGCTCAGGCTCGACGTCGTCGTCAATCGGAACATGATTGGGCTGAGCCATCACCTGAACGGGACGCTCGATTGCGATATAGTCGGCGTGGATATAGCCGACGGCGCCGTCGTGCGTGACCTTGAACCAACCCTCCGAAACGCCGATTATGTCAACGCGGTCGCCGCGGTTTATTTGGGCTTGGATGCCGGCCGTCAGCGACGGGCCGCCGCGCACGTTTACGTTTGAGCCTGTGCAGATGCCGTCGCCCAGCGGCATATCCGCGTCGGGCCTGATAACGACGTATTCGGCGGCGACATAGCCTGTGGTGTAGTTATGTACGACACTGTACCATTCGCCGTTCTCTACCGAGTCGAGAATGAGGATCGTCGCGCCGTTCGGTATCCGGCTCATCTCCCGTCCGTTGAGCGACGGCGCCGCGCGGAAACGCAGAGAGCTCGCCTTTACCTGTCCCAGCCTTGCCTCGGCGGCAAACGCGCTTACGGCGGTGGCCATAACTATTACACCCAGCAGCGCCGTTACCAGCGCCAGTTTCTTTAGCGAAAACTTCATAAACTCCTCCAGCAAAACCGATACTATGCGGACAGCGCCCGCTCCAGCCAAACCGTCGCCAAGTCCATGGCGGCGTATAGGCCCTCTTTTTCACTTTTCTTTACGACTCTGTCCTTGGCTTTTATGTCGGGCGAGGTGTACTGAAGCTGGACCGCTACGCGGGAGGCCACGTTCAGCTCGCCGGCCTTTTGCTTGTCGGGGACCTGCTTGGTTTCAAGAACCTGAAGCATGATAATGTACTTGTCGGCCATACTGCCGTAGTAGATAATGTTGTCAAGGCGCATGAAAGGCCTGCCCTTGTATATCATTCCCTCTCCGGGTTTCTTTTTCGTAACCGCCACTGTTCCACCTCGTTTTCAGTTTGTAACCGGATTGTAACATAGCGTCCGTTATTTGTCAACCGTTTTCTGACAAAAACTTTTAGAAATATTTTCCAGCATACAAAGGACGCCGTTTCCGGCGTCCTTCAGTGTGATGATAGACCTTAAAAACGGCGCGTCAGGGATGGCCGCGAGAGCGGCGCGTCAGGGATGCCGCATTGACGGCGCGTCAGGGATGCCGCGCCCTACTCTCTTAGTTTCTTGTAGTTTTCATATCGGCTCTCGTATATTCCGCCGGTTCGGACGGCGTTTATTACGCCGCAGTCCGCGCCCTCGCCGATATGCACGCAGTCCGTGAAGCGGCAGCTGTACTGCTCAAACTCAGGGAACAGCGACTTTAGGTCGCTTTTGTCACCGAGGTCAAGGCTGTCAAACGCCGAAAAACCGGGCGTGTCGGCTATCCATGTATCATCCCCGAGGCTGAACAGCTCGACATGCCGCGTTGTGTGGCGTCCGCGCCCGAGCCGGTCGCTGACCTCGCCGACCGGCATATTGGCTTCGGGCAGCAGCATATTCAGGATGCTGGATTTCCCGACGCCCGAGTGCCCCGAGAACGCCAGTATCTTGCCCCGCACGGCGGCGCGCAGCCCGTCGATCCCCTGACGCGTGGGCACGGCGGTTTGGATGACGGTGAAACCGATGCCGCGGTACATGCCGGCCATATCCGAGGTGTCGCCGATGTCGCTTTTATTAAGACAGAGAATGGGCGTGACCCCCTTTTGGAGGGCCAGGCCCAATATTTTATCTATCCATAATGTATTGCTTACGGGCGGCGCGGTGCTGGCCACCATGACCAGCGCGTCGAGGTTTGCCACCGGCGGGCGCGCGAACACGTTTTTGCGCGGCAGTATCTCCTCGAGCCGTCCCGTGCCGTCCTTGACGGAGATTTCGGCCCTGTCGCCCGGCAGCGGAGTTATGCCGTCTTTTCTGAAGCGGCCGCGGGCCTTGCAGATTGTAGCGCCGCCGTCGTGGACGACCGTATAGAAGCCGCCGATGCCGCGCGTTATAAGCCCCCGCACTACTGCACCAGCGGGCGCGTGAACTGGAGGTCGCCGTCAAAGTAGATGTCGACGGAGTCCGACGGCTGGCCCGTTACCGTGTACGTCACCTGACCCAGAGAGTTGTTTACCTCCTCGGAGATGACGATTATGGCGTTGCGGCGTATGACGAGATTGGTTGTTCCGGGCGTGCCCGGGAGCGTGACGGTAATCTGCGCCGTTACATCCTGCGCCGGCGTGGGCGTGCCGGGATCGGGGGGCGGAGTCGGGTCGTCGGGATCGGGTGTCGGATCATCGGGGTTCGGGGTTGGGTCGTTCGGATCGGGGTCGTTGGGGTCGGGGGGCGGTTCCGCCGGCCCGAGGCTGACTTGCAGCTGTATCTCGGTGCGCGTCTCGACCTCGGTGTCGCCCGGGATGCTCTGCCATATAATCTCGCCCGCGGGCTGCTCGGATTCCATTTCAACCACGCTGGGGATAAGCTCGAGGTGATCTAGCTCACGCTCAGCTTCCTCGTACGGCATACCCACAAGGTTCGGCACCTTGACAAACACCGGTTCGGCGCCGTTGCTGACGATCAGCTTTATGACCTGACCCTCGCGCACAAGCTCGCCCGCGGGCGGCTCCGTGCGTATTACATGGTCCCTGACGACGGTGTCCGACGTTTCGTAATCCAGCGAGAAATTCAGATTTATATCCTTGCCCGCCAAGATGCTTTGAGCCTGCCGGTATTCATAGCCGTTGAGCGATGGCAGCGAGAACTCGCGTACGCCCCTGCTTACGGTCACGGTGATCGTAGCGCCTTTTTTCACTCTCCTGCCTGAGGCGGGGTCCTGCCTTATTATACGGCCCTCATCGTAAAGTCCTGAGTATTCGCCGTCCGACGTCGCCTCAATTATAAAATCGCCGTATTTTTCCCTGTCATTGCTGATTTCGGTGAATAGCGCGTTTATGAGGTTCGGCACCTCCACCGTGTCGTCGTTGGAGGGGATGGTCAGGCCGTCGTTGTCGGTCAGGTTGCCCAGAAAGGTCAGGACCAGATAGAACATCGCCAGTATAAATATCAGCACGCTGGCCAGACCCGTTATCATAGTCAGCGACTTGTTGCGGCGGCGCGCGCGGTATACCTCGTCGTCCTCGTCGTTTGTCTCCTCGGGACGCGGCTTTTTAACATTCTGTTTCGGGACGGCGGCTACGCCCGGCAGCTTTTTGGTCGGCTCGTCCTCATCTCTTGCCATCAGCTCCGATATGTCGTAATCAAAGCTGATGCTGGGGTTTTTCCTGAACTCCTCGAGGTCCTGCAAAAGCGCCTCGGCCGACGGGTAACGCTTTGAAAGGCTTGCCGACATGGCTTTCATAGTGATGGTTTCCAGCGCTTCGGGGATACCCGGGTCGATCTCGCGCGGGGTGAGCGGTATGGAGTTTATGTGCTGGATGGCGACCGAAACGGGGGAGTCGCCCTCATAGGGCAGCCGCATGGACAGCATTTCGTACATGACCACGCCCACGGAGTATATGTCGGAGCGCGCGTCGATATGCGAGCCTCTCGCCTGTTCCGGCGATATATAATGTACGGAGCCGAGCGCCTCCTGAGTAAGCGTGTTCTGTTTGTTTGAAAAACGCGCTATGCCGAAATCCGCCACCTTGACGCTGCCGTCGCGCAGTATCATGATATTATGCGGCTTTATGTCGCGGTGGATGATACCCCTGCTGTGGGCGTGTATCAGCGCTTTGGTTATCTGCGTTGAGAAATGCAGAACCTCGCGCCAGCTGAGCTTTCCTTTTTTGGACATATACTGTTTAAGCGTTATGCCGTCGATAAGCTCCATGACTATATACTCGACGTTGCCCGAGCGCGACACGTCATAAACCGCGACGATGTTCGGGTGGCTGAGCATGGCTACAGCCTGACTCTCCGCGTGGAAGCGGCGCTTGAAGTCGGCGTCCTGCGCGTAGTCGTCCTTCAGTATTTTAAGCGCCACAAGGCGGTTGAGGCGGTGGCATTTCGCCTTGTAAACGACCGCCATGCCGCCGACGCCGATTATATCAACTATTTCATATCTGTTATCCAGCATTTTACCCAAGTATTTATCCATATTTCCTCCTATACAGACAGCAGGGCGACCGTTATATTGTCCGGGCCGCCGCGCATGTTGGAAAGGGCAACCAGTCTGTCGCAGCAATTTTCTATGGCGCCGCCGTGTATCACCTCATAAAGTATCTCCTGGTCGTCAAGCATGTTTGTCAGCCCGTCGGAACACAGCAGCAGAAAATCGCCCTGGCGCGGTTCTATCTCAAACAAATCACACGCCACGTCAAGCTCGGTGCCCAAAGCGCGTGTAATAAGATTTTTTTTCGGATGCGTGCGCGCCTCCTCGTTCGTCAAAGTGCCTCTGTCAAGAAGGTCCTCGACTACCGAGTGGTCGCGCGTTACCTGCTTTATACCGCTGTCGTTGAGTAAGTACGCTCTGCTGTCGCCCACGTTTGCCACGACGGCGGCCTTTACGCCCACGACGGCGCAGACCAGCGTCGTACCCATGCCGTAGTAATCGGGGTTGGTTTTGGCCAGCTCGCTTATGGCTCTGTTCGCGCGGTACGCGGCCATCTCTATGGTCTGTTTCATGGCTTTGGCGCCCATATGCGGCTTTATCTCGTTTTTCATTTCGCCCGCGACAATATCTGCGGCAAGGCGGCTGGCCACATTGCCGGCCTTTGCGCCGCCCATGCCGTCGCACACTACCAGAACTGCGCAGTCAGGCTTTATGTCGATATAGCAGCTGTCCTGATTCTGCTTCCTTACGCGCCCCTTGTCCGAAACGCACCAACCGTTCATAGCCTCACCCCTTTTTCAGATGACAGAGTACAGATGACAGAGTACAGATATATAGTTGTTATCTGTTAACTGTTAGTTGTTAACTGTCTAAGCTGTCCGCAGGCGGCTTCGATGCCATGGCCCAGCCCGCGCCGTATGGTCACCGTCAGGCCGCGCAGCTCAAGACGCTCCGCGAACTGCTTTATGTTTTTGCCGGGCTTGAAGTCTTTGCCCTTGACGGGATTGCACCCGATAAGGTTTATATGCCCGCCCCTGAGCTTATCCGCCAGCATGACGGCATGCTCTATGCTGTCATTCACACCGTCTATCATAATATACTCATATGATACGCGCCTTGACGTTATCCTGAAATACTCCTCCGCCGCCTTTATCACATCGTCAACGCCGTATTTGCGGTTTACCGGCATAAGCCGCGAACGTGTTTCGCCGTCGGCCGCGTGCAGCGATACGGAGAGTGTTACCGGCAGGCCGCTCTTTGCCAGCTCGAGTATCCTGTCCGGTATTCCGCAGGTCGAAACCGTTATGTGCCGCGCGCTTATGTCCAGCCCGTCTTTAGACGTGACCTCGCGCAGGAACCTTAGCACATTGTCAAAATTATCCAGCGGCTCTCCGGTGCCCATCAGCACGATACGCCTGATTTCAGCGCCCGCCGCGCGTTTTAGCCCCATCAGCTGCCCGAGCATTTCGCCCATGGTCAGGTTTCTTGTGAAGCCTTCGGCGCCGGATGCGCAGAACGCGCAGCTCATTCGGCAGCCCGCCTGTGTTGACAGACACGCGACGGGGCCGTATTTATAGCGCATAAGCACCGATTCCACCGAAACGCCGTCCGCGAACCCGAACAGGATTTTGGCTGTACCGTCCGGCGCTTTCTGTGTTTTAAGCGCGGCCGGCAGATTTATGGAGGCGATTTCACTCAGCCTTTCGCGCATTGGCTTGGACAGGCTGCTCATCGCGCCGAAGCTGTCCGCGCCGGCGTACATCCGCTCGCGTATCTGCTTCGCGCGGTACTCCGGCCAGCCCTGAGCGGCGGCGAAGGCTTTCAGTTCATCAAGGGTGAGATCCCACAGGTCAGTCATGCTTTTCTCCTGAGCTTGGCGTAAAAGAAGCCGTCGATGTCCCGCTCTGCGAACGGCGTGAGGAACATGCCGTCCGGCGCGGCGCCGCAGGGCGTATCGAACGCTTCCGCCGTAAATTCGGGGCGGGCGGCCAGAAAATCCCTGACGATGTCTTGGTTTTCGAGCTTCAGCACCGTACATGTAACGTATAAGAGCCGTCCGCCAGGCGCGACATAGCGCGACAGGTTATCTAGCATCTCTCTTTGCGCGAGCGCGAGCGACAGGCATTGCCCGGGGGTTTTATAGCGTATGTCCGGCTTTTTCCGTATGACCCCGAAGCCCGAGCAGGGCACGTCCGCCAATACGAGATCGAACGCGGTTTCAAACTCCGGAATAAATTCCCGCGCGTCCGCTACTATACATTCTACACCATCCATACCGTGTTTGGCAAGTGTTTCTTTCAATTCCACTGTTTTGAACGGATATTTGTCGCAGCAAACCAGCGAGATTTCAGCCATATTCCGCAGCATAACGCTTTTGCCGCCGGGGGCGGCGCACGCGTCAAGCACGCGCTCGCCGTCTTGCGGAGCGGCTATCTCGACGGCGAGCCGCGCGGCGTTGTCGGCTATGACAAACGCCCCTTGGGCGTACCCGGGGAGGCTCTCGATATTGCCGCGATATACAAGGCAGCCGTCAGGATGTCTTTCCGCGCCTGCGGCCAGCAACTTGTCCCCGTACTCCGGCCTTAAAAGCTGGATGTACGCGGGCGGCTCGGTGTTGTTGAATTTAAGAATCTCCTCCGCGCGTTCGCGACCGAACTCCTCCGCAAGCGCGTCGGCAAACCATTCGGGGTGCGAGTATTCCACCCACAAATCCCCGAACACCGGTATTTTATCCCATCCGGCGACGCCGCGCAGCACCGCGTTTATAAAGGACTGCGCGGCCGCGGGCATTTTTGCGTATTTTGCCAGCTTAACGCTCTCGTCAACCGCCGCGGACTTGGGGATCCTGTCGAGGAAGAGCAGCTGGTATACGCCGAGCCTGAGTATATCGCGCGTCTGCGGCTGTATCTTTTTGGTTTTGCTCGCCAGCTTTATACACGCGTCCAGCTTGTAATAATTCTGCAAAACGCCGTAGACAAGCCGCGCCGCAAGCGCCTTGTCACGCGGCGGCAGATTTTTCAGCCGCTCGTAGACCGTCTTGTCCGTGAATTTTTCACGTCTGAGGCGGAAGTCGGCCAGCACCCGAAGCGCGGCGCGTCTTGCGCCGCCCTGATCCGTCATCTGCGTCTGTTGGAGAGCAGCAGCAGGCGCAAGAGCTGCCCCAGTGACACCGCCAGCGCCGCCACATAGGTCAGCGCCGCCGCGGACAGCACTTTTTTCGTCTGCTGAAGCTCGTCGTCGTAGAGTATGCGCGTGCTTTCGAGCGTATCAAGCGCGCGTCTTGACGCGTTAAATTCAACCGGCAGCGTGATCAGCTGGAATACCGCCGCAAGCCCGAACAGCGCGACGCCGAGCAGGAACAGCATGTTCCCGAGCTCGCCGGCGAAGAACATGCCGGCGATGATAAGCGGCAGGCTGAGCGACGAGCCGATCCGCGTTACGGGGATGATGGACTGCCTGAGCTTAATGGGGCCGTAGCCCTTGGCGTACTGTACGGCGTGTCCCGCCTCGTGAGCGGCGATGCCCACCGCCGCCACCGATACGCTGTCGTGGACGTTTTTGGACAGCCGTATCACGTTGCCTCTGGGGTCGTAATGGTCGGTGAGGTTTCCGGCGACGCCCTCTATGCGCACGCCATATACCCCGTGCGCCTTCAGGACCTCGGCGGCGGCCTGAGCGCCGGTCATGCCGCGGTGGGTTTTGACCGCCGAGAATTTTCTGAAGCGCCCGGACACCATCTGCTGGGCGACCAGCGCGAATATAAGCGCCGGAAGCACGAACAGCAGGTAATAATTGTCAAAATAGTAAAAAGGCACGGCGATTCGCTCCCTTCAAAATATAGCGTTATACGCGGATATGCTTTGCCATGAACAGGCAGGGGTTATTCTCGTCCCAGTGCAGGGGGAACACCTCGAGCGGCTTGAACCCGACGGAAAGATAGAACAGTCTGGTTTTTTCATAGCTTTTGCTCTCCCTTGATTCGTCCAGGGTTTTTACCGTGAGAAATTCCATTTTATTTTCACGGCAATACTTTTCGCAGCGGTCGATAAGCGTTTTGCCTATGCCCTGTCTGTGATATTCTTTCAATATGCCCATTACGCATACTTCTGATGTAAAGGCGCCGTGAGCTTTTAAGGCGGCGAAGCCGACGGCCCTGCCGCCGTCAAACGCGGCGTAAAAGGGCATTGCGCGCACCTGGCCGGTATAATCGGCTATCGCGCTTTCGTTACCGAACCAGCTTGGCAGCGCCCTCAATATATCATTGCAGATTACGGATTTTTCGCAGGGATTATATATATCTCTTATTTCAGCCACAAATTTGATACCTCCGTTTTATACCGCGCATACTCTGTTTCTGCCCGCCTCCTTTGCCTTATAGAGCGCCTCGTCGGCACTGGAAATAAAGTTGTTTGTTGTGCCGGTGCGCTCGTGCGACCATGTGTTTACGCCGATGCTGACCGTTATCCCTGTCGCCGTCCCGTCGGGGCACAGGATTTCCAGATTCTCGATGCGGGCGCGTATCTGTTCCGCGACCTCGAGCGCGCCGCTTGAGCTTGTGTTGGGCAGCAGCACGGTGAACTCCTCGCCGCCCCAGCGCGCGGCAAAATCGCCGGGCCGTTTAAGCTCCTTCTCAAAGATTTTCGCGGCCGCCTGAAGCGCAACATCGCCCTGCTGATGCCCGTAGGTATCGTTATAGATTTTGAATTTATCCACATCTATCACTAAAATACTGATCGGTTCGCTCTGCCGTGCCGCTCTGCCCCACTCCGCCTGAAGCCGGTTGTCAAAGCTGCGCCTGTTGGGCAGCTCCGTCAGCTGGTCGAGCATACTCAGGCGCTCGATCGTGTGCAGCTGGTCCAGTATCTGGATTTGGTTGCGGACCCTCAGCTTGACTATCGCGGGTGAGAACGGTTTGGTTATGTAGTCCGCGGCGCCCAAGGTAAGGCCGCGTTCCTCGTCGTCGGCGTTGGTAAGCCCCGTGATGAAAACGACGGGGATATTCCGCGTTTTATCAGACGCTTTAAGCGCGCTGATCACGGCGTATCCGTCCATCTCCGGCATGATAATATCGAGCAGAATAATGTCGGGGCAGTGCTTCTCCACCGCTTTTATGGCGCTCTGGCCGTTTTTTGCCGCGTAAATAATGTAGTCGGGGCTTAGGATATGCGAAAGCGCCATTATATTTGAGTTTTCGTCGTCCACAACAAGTATGCTTTTCTTTGCGGTTTCATTCATGATTCTTTCCTCTCTACCAATATCTGATCGTTTATTTCGCTGAACACTTTGGCTATCTGAGGGTCGAAGTGCCGCCCCGCTTCTTCCGCTATTATGCGGACGGCCGCCTCGTGGGTAAAGGCTTTTTTGTAGGGCCGCTCGGAGACAAGTGCGTCGTACACGTCGATGACGGCCATTATGCGGCCGTGCAGGGGGATTTCCGTTCCTTTCAGCCCGTAGGGGTAGCCCGAGCCGTCCCAGCGCTCGTGGTGGTATGACGCGATTAATTTCGCGTTGCGTAAAAATTCCGTATCCCCTGTCCGCAGCATGGCCCCGTCTATAATACGTTCGCCCTCCGCGGCGTGTGTTTTCATCGTTTCAAATTCTTCCTTTGTCAGTGGGCCGGGCTTGTTCAGAATGGAATCCGGTATAACTATTTTGCCGATGTCGTGCAGGCGCGCCGACGAGATCACCGACGCGAGGTCCCAGCCGAGTATCTCGCCGGAATATATGCCGCGCGCCAGCATGGCGTTGAGCAGTATTTTCATATATATCATTGTGCGGTCGATATGGCCGCCGGTGTCTTTGTCGCGGCTTTCCACAAGGTCCGCCAGGGTATACACGATGCCGTTCTGGAGGTTGATCAGCTGTTCCGTGCGCGCAAGGAGCTGCTCGGTGCGTTCGCGGATCATCTCGTCGATGTGCAGATGGTTTTTGATACGGTTCAGCAGCACCGGCTTTGAAAACGGTTTTACGATGAAATCCACGGCGCCCAGCTCGATGCCATGCGCCTCGTTAACGGGGTCGGACAGGCTGGTCAGGAATATGACGGGGACCCGGGCGTATAAGCCGTCGGCTTTCAGGCGTTTCATCGCCTCGAACCCGTTTGTCTCCGGCATTTCGATGTCCAGCAAAATCAGGTCGGGCGCTATTTTTCCAAACGCCTTGAACATTTGCGCCGCGGAGGACAGCGCCACCACGCGGTAATAATCGCCCAGCGCCTCTTCCGCGACGGTCAGGTTTGTGGCGTTGTCGTCAACTATAAAAATCGTTTTTCGCATATCCGCACTCCCCGTTCATACATAATCAATCCTGTTTAATATGCTTGCTCACTTTCTCGCGCAGCACCGTCATATTGATCGGTTTGACAATAAAATCGCAGGCTCCCAGCCCTGTGGCCATGGTCATTATGTCCACCGTGCCGTCGGCCGTTATGAAAATTATCGGCGTTTTTTTATGCTCGGGGAAGCTCCTGATGATGGGTACAAGGTCAAAGCCGCTCATTCCGGGCATGTTATAGTCCAGCAGGAATAAATCGGGCCTTATATTCATTAAGAAATCTTTAAGCTCCTCCGGTTTTGACAGCGTATACAGGTTGTATTGGTCGCGCAGCGCAAGCTGTAATGTCCTTAGCATGACGGCGGCGTCGTCAACCGCGAGGATACGCGGCTTGTCGGAGTTCTCCTCGCTTATCAGATCATCGAAGGGATTCCGGCGTTTCGCGGGATTAAACACGGTTTCGATCTGCTCGATCAGCGACGAAGTGGTGAACGGCTTGCTGACATAGGCGGCGGCGCCAAGGTTCAGGCCCTTGAACACGCTGTTCTTATCGTTTTGCGCCGATAGAAAAATAACCGGTATGCGGGTATAGCGGGCGTCGGATTTCAGCCGCTCGATGGCTTCGTAGCCGTTGATTCCCGGCATATTGACGTCCAGCAGTATCAAGTCGGGCTTGATATGCCTGAGCAGCTCGAACATCTTTTCGGCGGATTGCGCCGGATAGACCTCGTAACGGTCCCTGAGCCTGTCTCTCATTGACCGCAGGCTGAAATTTACGTCATCGACATAGATGATTTTTCTGCGTTCCTCGTTCATTGGGAAACCCTCCTATTGATTCAAGCCCGAAAGTTTTTCAACGATCTGCGGAAAGTTCATCTTGTCAACATTATCCCTCAGCCAGTCCGCAAGGCCGCCGTCGGAATCATATTGATACCGGTCTATCTCGGCCATTGCCGCGTCCGCGCCGTCCATGCTGTAGGTCTCGCAGGCTTCGGCCAGCCGTGACAGCGCGTCCCCGTCCGGCTTATCCTTTACGGGCTTTTTGTGTTTCGCGCTGACGGCGGCGAGCATATCCTCTATATCGCGGATCAGCTTGCGCACGGATTTAAGGAACGCCGGATTATGACTGTTTATATAGCTGAGGTCGCCGTCTTTAGCCGCCTGTTCAAGTTCGGCGGCTTTGCGGCCGATGGGTTCGGCAAAAATATCGAGGCTTGTACCTTTGATACTGTGAGCGGCTATTTTATAGCCGGCCAGCGTATCCTCGCCGATGACTTCATCCATGCCGAGCAGGGAACGGATGCTGACCGTGTATGAATGAAGGATTTTCAGATATGTTTCCGCGTCGTTGCTGAACCGCTCCAAGCCCTTTGCTATATCCAGCCCTTCAATTTCCATATCAGGAATTGAGGGGGACTCCGTGCTTTGATCTTCTTCCGCCGATAACTCAGCCGTGAATTTCATGACGGCGTTTTCGGCTTCCTCAAACTCGCTCTGCATTACAAGCTCAATAACGCCGTCCAAGACCGCGCGCGTTTCCTTTGAGCAGCCCTTTTGCCTTATGGTTTCTAATGCTTCCAAGGCGCCTTTGCGGTTATAATCCGCGCACATGTCCTTTATCGCCAGCAGTTGTTCGCGCAGCAGCGCGGCGTCCCCGTCCGCGCCGTCCGCGTCCGGTTCCGGTCCGGCTTTATCCAGCAGCGCCCGCAGCCCGTTCAGGAACCCGGGGACGGTACTTTCGATAAAACCGGTGTCGTTCTCACGTCCGGCCGCTTCCAGCTTTTGCGCGGTTTCGGAGAGCTTTTTCTCGCCGATATTCGCAAGCGCGCTTTTAATGCCGTGGACGGTTACGGTGAACGCCCGCAGCCCCTCCTCGCCGTCAAGGTCGGCGTTTTCGAGCGCGGCCACGGCTTTGCGGGTGTCCCTGATAAAGGATTCCATCAGCATCGGCCCGATTTGAGCGCCGCCGTTTGCTTTCGGGCTTCCCGCCTGACGGCGGGCGGCTTCTATGACGTCCGCCGGCTGTTTGTCACGCACCAGCTTGTTCAAGACCGAGTCGAGATTCCGCATATCTATGGGCTTGGAGATAAACGCGTCGAATCCGTTTTGCAGGAACATGTCCGCCTGTCCCGCCACCGCGTTTGCCGTCAGCGCGACAATCGGGCGGCCATAGCCCAGGCCGCGCAGGCGTTTTGTTACCTCTATCCCGTCCATCTCCGGCATCATATGGTCCATGAACACGATGTCGTATGTTTTGCCGTTTTTGATTTTTTCAATGGCGGCGGAGCCGCTTAGAACCGTTTCGATTTGCAGCCCGTAAGGTTTCATAAGCCCCGCGGCGACATACAGGTTGGTTTCCACGTCATCGACGATCAGGACGCTGCCGTAGGGCATGGGCTCGTGTACCAGCTGGACGTTTTTTCGCTGCGTCATAGGGTTCAGGCCGCGGAACCTTTTCAGCTCCTCGGCCAATTCCTCGCCAAGAACTTCATCGCCCGCCACTCCCTGCGGCAGCCGCACGGTGAACAGCGAACCCCTGCCCGGCTCGCTCTCCACATGGATCTCGCCGTCCATAAGGTTCAGCAGGCGGTATGTAATGGCCATACCCAGTCCCGTCCCCTCGGTGGCGCGGTCGGTTTCCTCATTAAAGCGCGAGTATTCCTCAAAAAGCCTGCTTACCTGTTCGCCGGTCATGCCGAGGCCGGTGTCCCGCACGCTTAAAGCAAGCGTTATGCCGTCGTTTTTACCCGGCTCGGCGGCGGCGGACAGCGTGACCCTGCCGGTATCCGTATACTTAAAGGCGTTGGAGAGCAGATTGTTCAGTATCTGTTTTATGCGCAGCTCGTCGCCGACCAGCTTTGCCGGAAGGTTTTCATCGGCAAGAATATCAAAGACTATGGGCTTGTCGCCGATCCGCATCATGTTCAGGTGCGCGGAGTCGTTTATAAGGCTGGCGACATTATACGGAGCGGGCATGATGTCCATCTTTCCCGCCTCTATTTTGGAGAAATCCAGTATATCGTTGATAATGCCGAGCAGCAGGCCGCACGAGGCGTGTATTCTGTCAAGCCCCTCCGCGATAGCCTCGGGCAGCGATTCGTTCTGCATCAAGATTTCGGTGACGCCCCAAATAGCGTTCATGGGCGTGCGTATCTCGTGGCTCATGTTCGCTAAGAAAGCGGATTTTGCCCGGTTGAGCATTTCGGCCTCGGCGCGCTGCTTCGCCTCGTATTCCGTCTGTTTCTTATCGGTGATGTCCATGAGCGCGCCGGCGACTCTGAGCGGTGTGCCCGTGTTGTCCCTGCTGGTGGTGCCCAGCGCGTGGAAATGCCGGTATTCGCCCGTTTTCGCTTTGAGGCGGTATTCTATGTTATACGGAGTTTTTCCGGCGCCGTCTTTAATATGCGCCGCGAAAGCGCGAAGCGTTTCCTCCCTGTCCTCGGGGTGGAGCCGGTCGCTCCAGCTGTGAAGCACGTTCGGGAAGTCGCTCTCGTCTTTGAACCCCAGCATATTGCGGACTTCCTTTGACCACGTGAACCTGTTATTCGGGTTGATCGGGTCGCCGCTTACGACGTCCATATCCCACAGCGCGATTCCCAGCGCGTCGTTTGCGAGTTTGTATTTCATAATGTCGTATTCGTTTGAGCGGAACTGCTCGATCAGCTTCATCTGATTCAACACCCGCACCTTAACGCGCGCGGCCGAAAAGGGCTTGGCTATGTAATCCGCGGCGCCCAGCGCCAGACCTTTCTCCTCGTCGGCGGTGTCGCTCAGCCCCGTTATGAAGATGACGGGGATGCCGCGGGTTATCTCGGAGCTTTTCAGCGCGGTGATAACGTCATACCCGTCCATTTCAGACATTATGACGTCAAGCAGGATTACGTCGGGCAGATGCTTTGCCGCCGCCGCTATAGCCGTCGCCCCGTTTTTCGCCACATAGATGGTGTATTCCGGCTGCAATATGTGGGTCAGCGCGATAATGTTTGACGTTTCGTCGTCAACTATAAGGACGCTGTTCTTCTTGGACGCGTACATGCCTCCCCCTCCAGTTCATCTTGATTCCGGCAAGCGCGCCGGCCGCCGCTTCAAAGTCATAGTTCTCGATCAGCCGCGCAAGCTCCTCCGTGCCGGAAACGGCGCGAATTTCATCGAGAAACTCCACACACTCGGGGTTAAGTTTGTCAAGCATAGGCTCCAGCTTATCAAACAGCGCCAGCGCCTGTCCGTCGCTGAGAGAGCGGATCTCCTCCCCGGGCCCGTCGAGCAGTGGCTTCAGCTCTTCAAGAACCGCCGCCAGCTCGGTATTAAGGCGCTCCATAATCTTGTCGGGAATCGGGGCGGCCCCGTTTTTCAACAGCGCTTCAACCTCGGCGGCGGCTTTTTGCAGTCCGGCTTTGCCGATAAAGCCCGCGTTGCCTTTCAGGCTGTGCGCCAGCCTGTGCGCGTGTTCCGCTTCGCCCGCATAGATTGCCGCGGTTATTTCTGCGAATTTGGTTTGGTTGCTCTTAACAAAATTGAGCTGCAATTTTTTCAGCAGTTCCTTTTCACGCGGTTTGTTTTCAGCGGGCGGGGCCGGCGCATCCGAGGACGGCAGGTATTTCAGCAGCACGCGCCACAGCTCCTGCGATGTGAACGGCTTGCCCACATAGTCAGGCATCCCGTGCTTTCTGTAGTTTTCCAGATCGCTTGCCATGATGTTCGCCGTCATAGCCACAATCGGGGTTCCCGTATTCAGCGCCGTTATTTCCGCGGCGGCTTCTATTCCGCCCATAACCGGCATGTACATATCCATAAGGATCAGGTCATAGGGGTTTTCTCCCCTGAGCATACGCTCCCGAACCAGCTCGACGCCTATCTGCCCGTTTTCCGCCACGGTTGTTTTAAGGCCCACATGCGTAAGATGCTCGCATATGACCTGCTGATTCATCGCGTTGTCGTCGCAGACTAAAACCAGCCCGCTGAAGTTCGGCTTTTCAAGCATGTCCAGCTTTGCGGACTCCTGTGTGCCGCCGGCTGAGTCCGCCGTGTCAAAGACAATTTCAAAGCTGAACACGCTGCCGGCGCCGGGAGAGCTGTCCACCTTGAGCGTGCCGCCCATCAGCCCCACTATGTTTTTGGTTATCGCAAGCCCTAGCCCGGTGCCGCCGTACTCCCGCGTCGTGCTGGAGTCCGCCTGAATAAACGGGTCGAATATTTTTTCGACCTGTTCGGCGCTCATTCCTATGCCGGTGTCCTTTACCTCAAAATATACCGTCACACCGCCGTCCGTACTTTTTATTACCGTCATCAGCCTGACTCCGCCGCTGTTCGTGAACTTCACGGCGTTGGAAAGAAGGTTCATAAGCGCCTGATACAGCCTGACCGGATCGCCTAACAGCTTTTTGCCGTTCAGAGGCTCGCTTAGAGGCGGATTGGCGTATACTATAAAATCAAGCCCTTTTTCCTTAACGCCGGGCATTATGACCGATTTGCAGCGGTTAACAATGTCGCGCAGGCTGAAAGTCACGTTTTCCAGCTCCATCTTGCCGGATTCTATTTTTGAGATGTCCAGTATATCATTTATGATATTAAGCAGCCATTTTGTGCTGTCCCTGATTTTATCCAGATAATCCCTGACCTGCGGCGCGGCGCCGCCGGGCGTGTCCAGCGCAAGCTCCGCGAACCCCATGATGCCGTTCATGGGCGTCCTTATCTCATGGCTCATTGTCGCCAGAAATCTGCTCTTGGCCTTGCTGCTCTCCTCGGCGATTTCCGCCCTTCGCAAAGCCGCCGCTGAAATATTCCGGTTTAGCGCGCTTGCCAGCATATAGCATACGGAGCGCAGGATGCTGACCTCCCCCTCCGCAAAATCAATGGAGTTGCGGCAATCGTCGATACAGCAGAAGCCCCAGAACATGTTTTGCATGAATATCGGTATGGCCAGAACGGTTTTAATCCTGAACGCGCTCAGAAATTCCTGATCCTCCCGCGAAAGGCCGGATACCGCGCCTTTTATATAATCGCCGCGCGACAACCGGCTCTCCCACCGCGGCGAAGCGCTGTACGGGAAGCTGGAGACGGGAGAATCGGTTTTGATTTTGCGGCCCGTTTCGCTGAACCAGTAATATTTCAGAACGGCGTGCAGCCCGCCGTCCCTTGTTTCGTTCTGCCATATCTCGACACAGTCCGCGTCCACGCCGAGGCCCACGATCCTCATGCCCTCCAGGAGGGAATCCTTAAATGTCTCGCCGTCCCCGGCGGTGAGCAGCACGCTCGCGGCGCGGTTCACCGCGCGAAGCAGCTTTTCGTTTTTTTCGAGCGCCAGCTCCGTGAGCTTCTTTTCCGTTATATCCCTGACGGTTCCCGACACCCTCAGCGGGACGCCGTTTTCATCACGCAGCGTAGTCCCGAAACCGTCAAAATACCGGTATTCGCCGTTTTTATGCTTTAGGCGGTATTCGATGTCATAAGGAGTTTTGCCCGTGCGGTCGTTGAAATGCGCCGCGAAAGCGGCAAACGACCTCTCGCTGTCCTCGGGGTGGAAGCGGGAGGCGAAGGCTTCGATCGTGTTCGGGAAATCGTTCTCGTCGGAAAAGCCGAGCATTTGGCGCAGTTCCTGTGACCACATGACCCTGTTTTCAGGGCTTGTCGGGTCTTCGATCACAACGTCCACGCCCCACAGCGCGATTTTCATAGCGCTGCTTGCCAGCTTGAAATTCATAATGTCATATTCGGCGGACAGCAGCCGGTCGCGCAGCATCAGCTGGTTTTTTATCCGCAGCTTTACTATCTCGGTGGAGAAGGGCTTGGTTATATAATCCGCGCCGCCCAGGGACAGGCCCCTGTCCTCGTCGCCGACATTTGCGAGCGCGGTGAGAAAAATGACGGGGATGTCCCGCGTTCTCTCGGAGCTTTTCAGCGCGGTGATCACGGCGTATCCGTCCATGCCGGACATGACGATGTCGAGCAGGACGACGTCGGGCAAATACCGGTTCGCCGCCGCCACGGCGTCCGCCCCGTTATTCACTTTGTAAACGGTGTATTCACCGGCTAAAATACTCTCCAGCATCTCGGTGTTAAGAACCGAGTCGTCCACAACAAGTATGCTGTGTCTTCCGTTTTTCTCCATAGCGCCACACCAATCCTTTCTTCTGTCCGCCGCGCTCAATGCGGATTCGGCAGCCCCCAGCCACCCGATTTCCATGCTTCCTCGGCGCCGTTCATTTCATAATTGTGGCCGTTTGCCGCCTCCATGACGTCGTAATACGCCCAATATGCCGGGCCGACGTCGCGGAAGCTGATCAGCTCGGGGAGCCGCCCGTCGATATACGTCCTGTCGGGATAGCGCCGCAGCATACGGTTGACCATCGTGACCGCCTCGTCGCGGGTGATGTAGCGGTCGGGTTCAAAGCCGCCGGCGCCCGAATTGACCATCCAGCCGAAGTTGACGGCGGTGCTGATGCTCGCGTAGGCCCAATGCGCTTCAGAAACGTCGGTAAACCGCGCGCCGCCCGGGGACGTTCTGGCAAACCGCACCGCGATTTCCGCAAGCTGCGCGCGCGTCAGCAAAGCATACGGGTAGAAGTTGCCGTCGGGATAGCCGGCCATGGAGATGAGGCCCGACAGCGCGTTAACCGCCGTCGCGTACCACGCGGTATCCGGCACGTCGGGGAATCTGCTCACGGCCGGTATGCTCTTGTCGCGCAGCAGATTATAGAACATCTGCGCCGCCTCGGCGCGGGTAAATATCTTCACCGGCGCGAACATGCCGCCGCCGATACCCTGAACATAGGCCATATGGTCGTCGGTGTTGAGCAGGCGGGACACGTCGCTGTCAGGATGCAGACGCGCCGTCCGCATGAAGGTCACGGTGATCAGAACGGGGCCCTTGGGCATTTTGAATGTGTATGTGTTGTCCCTGTTGTCGGTGTACGGCACCTTTAAGCCCTCGTCGTCCGTGATCGAAATGTACCCGCGCTCGAACCCGAACCTGGGCGTCACGGTGAGACGCACGGTGTCGTTTACAGACGGGTTGGGCGGGTCAATCGCCGCCGTGCCGCCCGGCTCCGTCCCGCCGGTCCCCGGCCCTATGCCGTTGTTGGCCGGCGGCGCTATGACAATCTTGATTCCGCCGTCGCTATCGCCGGTCACGGGGAGCGATATGTGCGGCGAAGGGGGCGGCAGATGAGAAGGCGGCTGTGTTTCCGGCGTCTTGGTCGGGTCCGGTTCCTTGGGCTGCTGCGGGTCAGCAGGCGGCGCCGGCTTTGTTCCCATTGCAATGGCGTATTCGCTGAATTTTTTAACATACATGGTGAGCCCCTTGCGGTCGGAGTCGCGCACAAAATACTCGAGGTCCTGCGGCGGATTAGATATTTCAACCGTACTCTCCGGCAGTGTATGGATTTCATATGTCCCCGAAACATTATGCCGGCGGTATACCGCAAGATATGTCGCTGTGCTAAGGGGTTCCTCGAGCGGTACATGGATTTTTATAAGTTGGGGCAGTTGCGTAAGGTTGCGCCATGCCCAGTCAACATCTTTATCAACCATCTCTTCAATATCTTGTTCATTATATCCGGGGTCTTTGTAATTTGGGGCGGAATTATAGAAAACATTTGCGTTAATGTAATCCCTTACGTCCTTAAACAGGTATTTATTGACCCAAAAGTTGAGCCATAATTCTATAGTGCTGCCATCCTTTTCCGCTTCCGCTGTCAGCGCGTCGGCCGCCGGTTTCCTTTCCTCAGGGTCAAAGCTCTGCGCGTAAAGAGCTACCCTTAACGCGCCGCCGCCTCTGTCAACAAGCCAAAAATCCGAAAGCTCAAAGTCGAAGTCCTCGGAGTTTTCATCGAGCCATGGGTTAAGCCAAGTAGGATCCAGCATTGCGTCAAGGTCGCCTGCGGACATGTGCAAATCGTCGTCCTTAATGTTGATCAGCGTACTCAAAATCCCATGCAGGACTATCGGATCAACCTTAAGCTCTTCCCCGTTAACGATGATCTTTTTTGACTTGATCGGCTGTCCGTCAGGGTGTATTACAACAAGATTGTACACCCCATCGGGGACGTAGATTTCATATTTACCCCCGTCTGTTCTGGTGCTGTCCACTAACTCGCTGCCTTTGAATATCTCTACATCCGCGTCCTCAATGCCAATGCCATTTTCATCTTCAACCGTGCCGGATACCTTGTGCGTCCTTACCCATGCGGCATGGAGGGTGATTTCACTCTTGTCACCGTTGAGAGCGGCGGTTAACGCCGCACGAACGACATCCCAATCGGTGTCCCGACTGATAATAGTACCGATGCCGTCAGGGTTAAAGCTCCAGCCGGTGAAAGTAAAGGAGTACCGCTGCGGTGTGGCGGGCGGGAAAAAGTCGTATTTGAATCCTCCGGTAAGGTTGCTTAGCAAGGCTGTGGTTGTGTATGTTTTTTTATCTGGTTTATAGAGCCAACCGTTTCCGGCATTAGAACCTGTAAAATCTCCGCCGTTCGGGTCGAAAATGATGGTGACCAGCGGCAGCGGTTCCCAAATCGCGTAAACCTCAAGATTGTTGTCAACCGGATCGCCTGATTTGTACGTTCTGCCGGAAGAATCCTTCCAGCCGGCAAATGTATGATAGGCTTTAGTGACAACAGGCGGTTCAGGAAACTTGCCGTCGAACACAATGATTTCACTCGTGCCTCCGTTGTCAAAGGTGCCGCCGTCTGGGTTAAAGGTTATGGTTATTGAGGGCAGGTTCTCCCATCTGGCATAGAGGAAAGTGGTTACTTCATACGGGCCATACGGGCCGTTAGATTCAGCGCTGTACAACACAAAAGATTGATCGTACAGGGAGTATAGCCCGTCGTCTGTGTCATCTTCCAGATTGTCTTCCAGACTGTCTTCCGTGCCGTTTTCAGGGTCGTCTGTCGGTTCATTTGGATCGTCAACCGGTTCGTCTGAGTCTTGCTCGCTATCATCTGATAGGGAGGGCGGAACCTCGCTATCACCTGATAGGTTTTCAGAAGTATCTGATATGCCAAATGATCTGCCGGAAGAGGAATCATCTTGTATAGGATGCTCAGTGCCGCTGCCATCTCTGCTTACAAACCACCCCGCAAACTTTTTCCCTCGCGGCGCGGCCGGCGGCTCGGGCCATCTTCCGGCTTCGACTAAACCGTCACTATCAGGTTGAACAAAAGTGTAATAGTCTGCAACCTTAATCGCGGCATCGTTAGTTACTGGCAGTGTTAATGGCGAGTAATCATCAGGATTATAATTGTAGTAGAAAAAAACGAACTTATTATCGCCGTTTATGTTATCAGGAATGTCTGGTTCAGCATATCCCCATTTTGCGTAAGCAATGATATTCCCGAAGTCGTCAGTCGGAACGCCCCATAAATCATCAAGGTTAAGGTCCTCTAAGTTCCCGTTGCCATCTATCTTATACTGCCAGCCCAGAAACACATATCCCGGCGTCGGGCTTAGATTTGAAGCGGGATCAGAGGGCGGTGTTACGGAAAGGACGCCGTTATCCCTGTCCACGGTCAGGGAATCGTAAAACCCGCTGAGGTTGCTGTACTTTTCAGGGTTAGTTTTATAGTCGTTCTCGTCGATAACAAAATTGATATAATAGGGAGGCTTAAAACTGTCCTCGCTTATCGGCGGCGAGAATACACCTATTTGCGTCCATGTTCTGCCGGAACGCCATTCGTTTTTGTCCATGCCTAAAACGTCCTGATTAAAGGACTTATCATTCGCTCCCGTGCCCACCACCGCGCGGAATGTGGTGTTTGAGGTGAACGGAGTTAACTGATTATTGGCGGCTCTGTCTTTATTGAGCGCCGCGAGCGCGCTGTTGATTTGAGCAAGGGTGAATTTGAACGATATGTAGTAGTCGTTTAAGGTCGCACTACCATTAACATGACCCGAAAAAGAAGGAAAGGGATACTCGTCATATCCTGACGTGCTGTATTTTACTATGTCCAGCGAGTAATTTCCGTTTGCGCTTCTGGTTGTATTTTGCGGGTTGTTTGTCCATGCGGCCACCGGCTTAAACTCTGAAACGGGCTTGTTTGAAATGCCGGTCGTACTCGGCCCGTTGTTGAGTGCTTTCGGGTCAGAGCCGTAAATACCGAGCCGCCCGCTATTACCCGTCGGGTCATAGCAGCCGATGAAAAAATCAATGCTTCCATCGAGGGTTGCGTCTATTCCGATCCAAACGAAGCCGCTGAATTGCATAGTTGAATTTTGGTTTCTCTCGTAATTTCCGTCGATACCGTTGACGCGCACACGAAAGGCGATTTC
This sequence comes from Oscillospiraceae bacterium, assembly GCA_009777255.1. GTDB lineage: Bacteria > Bacillota > Clostridia > Oscillospirales > UBA929 > WRMG01. Next base: position 25,691 of record WRMG01000016.1, read on the forward strand.
GATGTCGCCGAACCACACATATGCGGGCGAAAACTCGGGGGTGCCGACGATGTCCTGTGACACGCGCACGCTGCCGGTCTGCTGGTCATCGGCAAGGTCGCCCACGCCGGGCATAAGGGGCACCCATTCCGAAGGAGCGGTCGGGTGGGTATAACCGCTTTTGCCGTCGAGGAAATCGCCCAAAAATATCGGGCCGTTGCTGGCGCGCGCGGCGGGCGCCGCCGCGGGAACAATGTCGAAGAGGATGCCGCCTCCAATCATCAAAATGACCAGCAGTATCGCAACGAAACTTTTT
>WRMG01000017.1 GCA_009777255.1 Oscillospiraceae bacterium
CATCACCTGGTAAATGTCGTCCTCGTCGGCGAGGATACAGCATGACTCTTCCAGCTCGCAGCGTATGGTCACCGCTTTGGCGTTCGCCAGCGGCATAAGCATATGCCGCGCGCGCAGTATCAGCGGCGCCAGCTCGACGCGCTGCCTTACGGGCGATATTTTTGAGTCGAGCTTTGTAAGAAGCATCAGCTTTTCGGTCATGCGCGTGAGCCTGTCGATCTCGTCGCCGATGTCGCCGACGAACTCGCGCACGTCGGGCAGCGGCATATCCTCGGTGAGTATGACGGAGTCGGCGAGCAGGCGCATAGACGCGAGCGGGGTCTTCAGCTCGTGCGAGGCGTCGGACACGAACTGACGCCGCAGGCCGTCCGTCTCCTGTATGCGGCGCGTGAGGCTGTTGAAAGCGTCGGCCAGCTCGGCCAGCTCGTCGCGCCCGCGCACCGGTACAAGGTGGTTGAAGCTGCCTTCGCGGGCGAGCTTTATCGCGCGCAAAAGCTCGCTGACCCGTTTTGTCAGCGCGGATGAGATGATAAGGCTTATAACGACGACAAGCAGCGTTATGGCCACCGACATATTCGCCATATTCTCCTGAAAGCCCAGAAGCAGCTGGGCCCGCTCGGAGTCGCGGTCATAAAGCATCACCGCGCCGATAACGCGGCCGCCCGCGGCTATGGGCGCCGACGCCACGCTCCGAAACTCTCTCTCCACGAATGCCGAATGGAACACGCTGTATCCGGCAAGCGTCTCCTCAAGCTCGTCGAACGACGCGCCGCCGTCGGTCGAGTCATAGACGCCGGCGCCGTTTTCGTCGAGTACGACAAGCTGGCCCTGCTCGCCCAGCAGGTTGATTATTTCCGTGACATGTTCGGCGTTCAGGCTCTCGGAGGCGGCCAGCGTGGAAGCTATCAGCAGCGCGCGCGTCCGCATGCCGGTCTGCTTGGACTGGAACACGAACTGCTGGGATATAAGGATGGGATACGTGTTCATAAGCGCCAGCATGGCTATTATTACGATAAGATACGATATGGCGATCTTTTGCTGATAGCGCCCCCAAAACAAGGGTCTTTCACGGTTTGCAGTAATAGCCAACACCCCATCTGGTCAATAGAATTTCGGGTTCCGCGGGATTTTTCTCCAGCTTTTCGCGCAGCCTGCGCACATGGACGTCCACCGTCCGTATATCGCCCGGGTACTCGTAGCCCCACACGGTGTTCAGGAGGTTTTCGCGCGTGTATACGCGGCCTCTGTTGCGCATAAGCAGCTCGATGAGGTCGAACTCCTTCGCGGTCAGCTCGACGCGCTTGCCGTCCAGATACGCCTGACGCTCGCCGACGGCCAGCGTCAAATCCTCCAGCTCCAGCCTGTCACCCTGCTGCGCCGTGGGCGAGGCGCGGCGGAGTATGGCGCGGATGCGGGCTTTCAGCTCGAGGATATTAAACGGCTTTGTCAGATAGTCGTCGGCGCCGTAATCGAAGCCGATCAGCTTGTCCATATCCTCGCCGCGCGCCGTCAGCATGATTATCGGGACGGAGGAGAATTCGCGGATACGGCGGCACGCCTCCAGCCCGTCGATCTTGGGCATCATGATGTCGAGGATGATAAGCTCGTAGCGGCCCGTGCGGGCCAGCTCGACGGCTTCCTCGCCGTCATAGCCGGTTTCGACCTTATAGCCCTCGTGCTCAAGATTGAATTTTATACCTTTAAGGATGTGCTTTTCGTCGTCTACAACAAGTATTCTCATGTCGGTTAACCTTTCTGTTTTATATACACGGGACGCCCGATGTGCGTCCCCTACTCCACCGTTACGTATTCTTTCATGTTTTCGAGGGTTCTCTCGCCTATGCCTCTGACCCTCAGCAAATCCTCGGCGGAGATGAACGCGCCGTTTTCGCGTTCGTCGAGGATACGCTGGGCTATCACCGGACCCACGCCCGGGAGCTGCATCAGCTCGTCCAGACCCGCCGCGTTGACGTTTATTTTGCCGCCGGGCGGCGGTTTCGGCGTATACTGCACCGGTTCCGGCCCGGGCGTCTCGCCGTCGTCAGGACCGCCGCTGAATACCGGTTCGTTTGACGGCTGATCCCCTGTGTCCGAAACGCCGGGCGGCGGAGGCTCGGGGGTCGGCGCGGGCGCGGGCGCGGGCGCCGGGGTTGAGGGACGGGTTATAAGCTCGGGCGCGGAGATCTCGAAGGTGCCGGCGGCGGGCGCGCGGCCGAGTATGTATCCCAGCGTGATACCGGCAAGCAGTACTGTAAGCAGTACCGCCGCGAATTCTATTTTACTCAGCTTCAACGCTTGACCCCCTTGACTGTATATGTTAATATGTCTTTGAGGAGTGACGCACCGATGAGACGAGTTTTATGCCTTTTGCTGGTATTTTTTTTCATGCTCCCGTTTTGCGCGTTCGCCACGGAAATTGATCCGCCCGGCGGCGGCGGGGTTGACGGCGAGCTGCCTGTTGAGGAACCTAAGGAGCTTGCGGCGACGGCCAAGAGCGCGTTTGTTTACGAGACGCTGTCGGAGCAGTTCCTGTTTGAGAAGAATATCCGCGAACGGCTGCCCATAGCGAGCCTTACCAAGATAATGACGTCGCTGCTGGTCATAGAGTACGGCGGGTTTGCCGAGATGGCCACCGCGAACAGCACGGCTTATTTCGACATGGAGCCGGACGGCAGCACGCAGAATATAGTACAAGGCGAGATAATGAGCGTCGAGGACCTTTTGTACTGCACAATGGTATCGTCGGCCAACGAGGCCTGTAATATACTCGCCGAGCATATCTCCGGCAGCGTCGCGGCGTTTGTGGAGATGATGAACGCGCGCGCGCGGGAGCTGGGCTGCACGGACACTAACTTTGTCAATACGCACGGGCTGCATGACGACGGGCATTACTCGACGGCCTATGACCAGCTGCTTATTATAAAAGAGGCGATGAAGCATCCTGAGTTTATGGAGCTTGTCAACACCACGGCGAAGAGCGTGCCCGCGACGAATATGGCCGAGAGCCGCGCTCTCTATACGACCAACCACTTGATTTCAAGGCGCACGTTTACGGGCTACATATATCATCTGGCGCAGGGGATAAAAACGGGGTATACGTCGAAGGCCGGATACTGTCTGGCGTCGTCGGCCGCCTCGAACGGGCTGAGCCTTATTACAATCGTGATGGGCTGTGAGCGGGTTGACGATCTGGTAATGAGCTTTGTCGAGACGAGGGAGATGATGGAGTGGGCGTTCGAGTCGTTCGCCTACCGCGTTATACTGAGGGCGACGGATGAGTTTCACAGCGTAAACGTCGAGCTGGGCAAGGATGTTTCGGAGGTCAACGTAAAACCGCGGAACTCATTGACGGCTCTTGTACCGATAGACCTTGAGGACGAGGACATCGAGCGCATAATCACGCTGCCGGACACCGTAACCGCGCCAGTCGCCAAGGGGCAGGTTTTGGGCGAGGTCACGCTCTCGTATGGGAACACGGTGTACGGCACGGTGCCGCTGACGGCGGATTTCGACGTCGAGCTGTCGCAGGAGGAGAGCGTTATGCAGGATATAATGGAGGTTGTGCGGAAGCCGTGGATACGGTATGCCGTAATGGCGATAGTCGCCGTGATACTGCTGTATGTCGTCGCCGTGCTGCTTTATAACGCCGGCCGCAGACGCAGCCGCGGCAGCTCTCGCGGCAACTACCGCGGGAAACGCCGCCGGTGGTAGTTACTAGTTACAAGTTACTAGTTACAAGAAGAACTTCTAGTAACTTGTAACTATAAACTTGTAACTAAACACGGTCTTTGATCCAGCTTGGGACGGGGTGGTACTTTATGCTGGAGATTATGCCCATGGCGGCGTACATGCTGATAAGCGACGAGCCGCCGTAGCTGAAGAACGGCAGAGTTACGCCGATAATCGGCGTGAGCCCCACGTTCATAAACAGGTTCTCAAACACCTGGAATATCATTATGCCCGCGATGCCGCCGCAGACGACGGAGCCGTAGGCCGTCGGCGCTTTGCCCGCCATATACAGGCAGCGCCCGATTATTATAAGCAGCAGTATGACGACGCCGGCCGCGCCGAGAAAGCCCAGCTCCTCGCCCGCCGCCGTGAAGATGGAGTCGGTGTGCTGCTCGGGGATCATCGCGCGCTGGGTCTGCGGGCCTTTGTATAAGCCCGTGCCGACGAGGTCCCCTCTTGTAAACGCCAGCTTGCTCTGAAGCACCTGCCAGCCCCTGCCGAGCGGATCGGACTCCGGCGAGAAGAAGTTTATCACGCGTTCGCGCTGTGTGTCGCCGAGCAAATAGTTCCAAACGATCGGCATTGCCGCGCCGACGGCCAGACCGCCGGACAGGAACCAGATGATATTCACGCCGCCGACTATAGCCATGCAGATGAAGGCGAACATATATATAAACACAACGCCCAGATCGTTTGACACAAACATGATAAGCCCCGTCATCGCGCCCACATGCGCCAGTATGCTGAGCATGGGCAGAAAGCCGTTTATCCTGTCGCGCAGGAGATACATCTGATACCCCAGGAGCAGGACAAAGGTTATCTTGACCACCTCGGCGGGCTGTATCTCAAACGGCAGGAAGCTGAACCTGAGCCAGCTTGTGTTGCCCCTGTCCCCTTCGCCGAACAGGTATAAAAGCGAGATGAAGCCCACGTTGAAAATCAGCAGCCATTTCCACAGTCTGGTATAAACGCGCACGTCGGCGAGGGTTATCACAACAAACAGTAAAACACCGATACCGCACGCCGCGGCCTGACGCATAAGATACGGGCCCGCGCCCCGGGGCATCGTCCGCGCGGCGCTGGAAATAAGCACCATGCCGTAAGCTGTGGATACAAGGCAGACGGCGAGCAGAAATATATCGGCTTTCTTAAAAAAATCTTTTACAAGTCTTTTCAGCTCTTTTATATCCGTCACCCCTATGTCATTTTAGCACATATTTTATCGTTAGTAAACAGGAGAGTGTAAATGTTTTCATATTCAGTTGAGGATACGCGGCGTATCGCCGCGGAGCTGGCGCGCGGGCTGCCGCCGGGGACCCGGGTCTTGGCGCTGAGCGGCGGGCTGGGCGCGGGCAAGACCGCGTTCGCGCAGGGCTTTATAGAGGCGCTGGGCTATGCCGGCACGGTCGCCAGCCCCACCTACGCGATAGTAAACGAGTATTTTATCAGCGGCGCGCCGACAGTCACACTCTGCTTTCACTTTGACTGGTACAGGCTGAACTCGCCGGAAGAGCTTGACGACATCGGGTGGGAGGAGTATCCCGAGCGGGGCCTGTGCGTTGTGGAATGGAGCGACCGTATACCCGGCGCGCTGCCTGAGCATACGGTCAATGTGAATATACGGGTTTTGGATGAAAATACAAGGGAGATAATAATTATGTAGGAGGAGGCGGCACGTTATATCTCATTTTATATATATCGCGCCTGTGTCCGGCATTTATGATATTGATTGTAATGATATTATCGTCTATTTTCGCTATCAGCCGGTAGGAACCGATCCGGTAACGCCAGTAGCCTTTTCCGTCACCTGAGAGAGCCTTACCATGTGCTCTTGGATCGGAACAGCCGACAAGATTTTTTTCGACCCATGAAATAAGCATGACCGTTGTCTGGCGGTCCATTTTTTTGAGCGCCTTGACGGCGCGCACGGAATACTCAACAGCGTACATACCGTTTACAACCCCAACATCCTTTTTACTTCCTCGTGGGGGTATGTTGTTTTATCGGGGTCGGCTTCGTATTCCTCGATAAGTTTGAGGTCAAACTCATCCTCCAGCCTGATAAAAAACGCGGATTTTATCACGTCTGAAAGATTTTGCCCGTGTAAAGCGGCATAATGCTCCATCTGCTTTTTTTCCTGCTCTGAAACGCGAATCGAAATGTGCGGCATGATTGTCACCTCTTGTGTTACATTGTAACACGGCGTTGTGCTTTTTGTCAAGCAAATAACGGCGCTATTTGCGTTTATAGGGTTTTATTTCATTTGTACGGCCTAAAATATAATCTGTAGATGTTTCATAGAAATCCGCCAGCTTTATCAATGCCTCTATCGGAAGGTTAATCTTTCCGCTCTCATATTCGGAATATGTGGCTTGCTTTACGCAAAGATAATCAGCTAATTGGGTTTGCTTGAGATCATTATCCTCGCGCAGATCTCTTATTCTTTCAAATATCATATATAACACCTCAACAAAATAATAAATTATAGGCAATACCTATGTTGACTTTTATAGGTGCTGCCTATATAATTGTATTAGAGGTGATTTTCTAAGAAAGGAAGAACATTTTATGGAACTGTTAAAAGCAATAGAAAAAAGCTTCCCGAAAATTGAGAAGCTTTTTACGAACGAAACGCTATTGGAATTTTTGGAAACGGAATACGGGGATTTAGGGAAATATAATTTCGGACTGGGTACGCTAATACGGCTTAAATTATTGCGCCCCGATCGTGTACTCTATAAAGTGTTCGTTCAAAACGACTATACCGACAAAGAAAAAATGTCGATGAAAATGATAATAGAGTTTCACGGATGCGTTGCGGCGGGTTACTTCGTTCCGAAGATTCTGTCGCCGGCGTCGCCGAGGCCGGGCACGATATAGCCGTGGTCGTTGAGATAATCGTCTATTGCGCTGACATAAATATCGACGTCGGGATGATTGTCCCGCATAAACGCGATGCCCTCGGGCGCGGCGATTATGCACATCAGCTTTATGTTGCGGCAGCCGTGTTTTTTCAGCGCGTCCGCCGCGGCGACGGCCGTGCCGCCAGTGGCGAGCATCGGATCAAGGATCACCACGTCGCGTTCGGATATATCCGGCGGCAGCTTGCAGAAATATTCAACGGGCTTTAGTGTTTCGGGGTCGCGGTACAGGCCGATGTGCCCTACCTTCGTCGGGGGTATGAGTTTAAGTATGCCCTCGACCATGCCCAGCCCCGCGCGGAATACGGGCACGACCGCCAGCTTTTTGCCTTTGACCACCTTTGCCTTGGCGGGGGCTACCGGCGTTTTTATGCTTACCTCCCTGAGCGGCAGGTCGCGCGTCGCCTCATAGCACATAAGCGTCGCTATTTCCGACACGACCTCGCGGAACTCCTTGGAGCCCGTCCTCTCGTCGCGCAGTATGGTGAGCTTGTGCTGTACAAGCGGGTGGTCTACGATGTGTACTTCGCCCATTAGCCTGTTCTCTCCTTTTCATTCCGCTCCCTTTCGGCCTGCGGTATCCTTAGATAATTGAGCTCTCCGGCGGAAACGCCGCCCCGGCACGCCGCCATGGCCGCCCCGTAACCCGTCGGGTATCTGAGATGCGGCGGCGCGAGCGTAAAATCATTGCGGATATTATAACACATTTCGGCGCCGTCGCCAACTAAAATTCCTATTTTGTCAAAAATTTCGTTTATATCCCGCGCTTCGTCGGGCGTTATCCGGCTGAGCGCGGAGTTTTCCGCGTAAAAAAGCGCCGTGTAAACCTGACCGCGGCGCGCGTCCATGACAGCGCGGATATACCCGCCCATATGCGCGGCGTTCCACGCGGCGGCCTCCAGCGACGATACGCCGCAGACGGGCGCCCCCAACGACAGGCCGAGCCCCTGAGCCGCAGCCGCGCCGATACGCAGGCCCGTAAATGAGCCGGGGCCGCTGGTTACGGCGATACGCTCTATCTTGGTGGTTTTAGTCTGCTCAAGCAGGCCCGCTATCAGCGGCATAAGCGTTTCGGAGTGTGTCAGGCCCGCGTTGATAAACCCCTGCGCGATCAAACGTCCGTCCGCATTGACAAGGGCCGCCGACGCGGTTTTTGACGAGCAGTCAAGGGCCAGTATCATCCCTCTCAACCCTCGAAATACGGCGCGCAGAGAGCGCTGAGCTTGCTGAACTGCTGTTCGATGGCGTCAAGCGCCTCCCTGTGTCCGGCGCTGACGGCGCCGCTCTCTTTGAGCGAGCGCTCCAGCGCGGCGGCGGCATCCCATATTTCCGTTACCGAGAGGTTGGCGGCGGTGCCTTTCAGCGCGTGCGCGCTGTTTCCGGCCTTTACCGCGTCGCCGTCGAGGATGCCCGCGCGGAGGGCGGCGAGCTCGCCGCCTTTCAAAAAACTTTGCAGCAGGCGGCTGTAAAGCGCGCTGTTGCCGCCCAGACGTCTGAGGGCGTTAGGGATATTAAGGCCCTCTATTACTGTTTCGCCGGTAATCATGTTTGTCCTCCCCTGTTAATTATTCATTTTGGCTATTTTATCAAACTCGTCGAAATGGCCGCGCGTGAGGTTCAGGATAACGGGGTCGAAGTGCGTCCCGCCGCCCTCCATTATGATCTCCACCGCCTTTTCATGCGGGAAAGGCTTTTTATACGGCCGTTCGGATATAAGCGCGTCGTACACGTCCGCGATCGCCATTATGCGCGCCGAAAGCGGGATCTCCCGGCCCTCCAGCCCGTAGGGATAGCCCTTGCCGTTCCATTTCTCATGGTGGCCGATGACTATTTCGCGCGCCACGCGCAGATACGTGTCATCCTCCAGGTCGCGGATGGCGTCGTCGATCATCTGCGCGCCGTAGACCGTGTGGCATTTCATCTCCTCAAATTCCTCGTCGGTAAGCTTGCCCGGCTTCAGCAGTATGCCGTCTGAAACCGCCACTTTACCGATGTCGTGCAGCTTTGCCGACTTGATGATATACTCGCCGTAGCTTGAGCTGACATAGTAGCCCGGCAGGCCGGCCTGCTGCAAAAGCCTGACAATCAGGCGGACGTAGTCCGTTGTGCGCAGGATATGCGTCCCCGTCTCCTCGTCGCGGTACGAGGCGACGTTGGCGAGCAGGCTGAGTATGGCGTCGGCGGTGCGCTGAAGCTTTTCCGTGCGTTCAAGCACCACCCGTTCGAGGCTTTTGCGGTACAGCTCCAGCTCGAGATGCAGCCTTACCCTTGCCGTCACTATTGTCGGTTCTATGGGTTTTTTAATAAAATCGACGGCGCCGGTTTCGAGCGCGCGTATTTCGTCCTCGACGTCCTCGCTGCCGGTCAGGAAAATCACCGGTATGTCGTCAAGGCGCGAATCGCTCTTGAACGCCGCCATAGCTTCGTAGCCGTCCATCACCGGCATGTTGATGTCGAGCAGTATAAGGTCCGGTATGTTTTCCCTTAAATACCTGAGCGCCCTTGTTCCCGAGAGCTCGGTGCGTATATGGTAATCGCCGCCGAGCGTGTTTTCCAGTATTTGCAGGTTTATCGGGCCGTCGTCGATGGCGAGGATGGACCTCTTGTCCGGATCCGGCTCGCGTTTTTCATCCGACGGCATAAAGCGTTCCAGCTCGCTCAGCTCAAGCGGCTTCGTAAGCAGCCCGTTAAAGCCGAGGTATTCCGCTTGAGCGCCGCCGCCGGTAAGCGCGAGGATCGGGACGTCAATAAACGCGCCGCCCATAATACGGATGCGGCGGCACAGCTCCGCTCCGTCCATATCCGGCATCGCGGGATTGATCAGAATCAGGTCGGGCTCGTTATGGGCCAGTATTCTCAGCGCGTTTCCGCCGTTGTCAACGGCAAAGCACGCTATCCCCAAATCTGTGAAAAGCTCCTCGGTGGCGGAGAGGCTTGCCGGGTCGTCATCGACAACCATAACTATGCAGTTTTTGTATGAAAGCATCCGCTTCCTCCTTTCCGGTATCGAAGCTCGTGACGAGACGGTAACAGCCGCCGCCGGTTTCGTAAAAGTTGAAATCCTTTTTCAGCTCCAGCGCCAGCTTTGCGTCCATCTCGAGGAATATTTGGTTAGTTTGTACGGGAAACACGATTTTAATGTCATTGAACCCCCCGAGCCTGCCGGCCAGATACCGCGCGCTGCCGTTCGCCATACGCGCGCAGGAGAGCCAGAGGCCGTCCTCAAGCAGCGCGCAGAACTGCGCCGAGATATAGCGGCTTTTGCTTGGGAGCTGGGCCATATTCTTGCGTGTAAAGATAAATCGCTTGCCAACCCATTTGTCAAAGAAGATCAGACATTCGCCGTACATCATGCCGTTTTTCGTGCCGCCGAAGCAGACGGCGTCCACTCCAGCGTTAACCGTCATATCGGCTATCGGCACGTCAAGACAGGCCGCCGCGTTCGCTATGCGCGAGCCGTCCATATAGACGTACATGCCGTAATGGTGAGCCGTATCGCAGATCGCGCGCGTTTCGTCCGGCGTATAGACCGTGCCGAACTCCGTGGCCTGCGTAAGCGATACGATGCGCGGCTGGGCGTAATGCTCGTTTCCGAGCGCCCGCGCGTGCTTCTCGACGCCGGCGGCGGTAAGCTTTCCGTCCGAGTGCGGCACGGCCAGCAGCTTTATGCCCGCCATGCGCTCGGGCGCGCCGGTTTCGCTGGTGTTCATGTGCGAGACGTCGGTGCAGATTGCGGCGGAGTACCCCTGCGTAAGATGCGCCATGGCGGCGACGTTTGAGCCGGTGCCGCCGAACATTATAAACGGGTATACCTCCCTGCCGAACAGCACGTTGAGCCGGTCGTTAAGTCGACCGGTCCACTTGTCCTCGCCGTATGCGGGCGCGTGGCCGATATTGGCGGCGGCAAGCGCCTCCATGACCTTGGGATGTACCGGCGCGCGGTTATCACTGGCAAAACAAATCATACGGATACACCTGCCTCAAATTGACTGTTATATAACTCGGCGTAAAAACCGTTCTTTTGAAGGAGTTCAACGTGTGTGCCCTGCTCCGCGATGCCGCCGTCGCGCATGACCAGAATGAGGTCGGCGTTTCTGACGGTGGACAGCCTGTGCGCGATGATAAAGCTCGTGCGCCCGTGCATAAGGTTATCCATCGCCGTCTGTATCAGTAGCTCCGTGCGGGTGTCCACGCTGGACGTCGCCTCGTCGAGTATCAGCACCTCTGGGTCGGCGAGTATCGCGCGCGCGATGGTAAGCAGCTGCTTTTGACCCTGCGACACGTTGCCGGCCTCCTCGTTCAGTATCATGTCATAGCCGTCGGGCAGCGTGCGTACAAAGTGGTCAACCTGGGCGGCTTCGGCGGCGGCGCGGACGTCGCCGCCGGACGCGCCGAGCCTGCCGTATCTGATATTATCGGCTATGGTGCCGTTGAAGAGCCACGCGTCCTGCAAAACCATACCGAACAGCGCCCGCAGGTCGCCGCGCCTGATCTCACGTATGTCCGTGCCGCCGACAAGAACGGCGCCGCCGCTTACGTCATAAAAACGCATCAGCAGCTTGACTATGGTGGTTTTGCCGGCGCCGGTCGGGCCGACAATGGCTATCTTCTGTCCCGGCCTGATATGCGCCGAAAAGCCGTTTATTACAATCTTATCGGGGCTGTAGCCGAACGCCACGTCCTTAAACTCTATGTCAACGCCCGCGTCGGAGCGGCGATTTACCGGTTTGGGGTCGGCGGCTTCGGGCAGTTCCTCCTCCTCGCCGAGGAATTTGAACACGCGCTCGGCGGCGGCGGCGGTGGACTGCAATACGTTTGAAACCTGCGCCATCTGCGACAGCGGATGTGTAAACTGGCGCACATACTGGATAAACGCCTGAATATCGCCGATAGTCATTGCGCCCCTGACCGCGGAGTAGCCGCCGATAAGGCATATCGCCACGTAACCGAGGTTGCCGATGAAGCCTGTCGCCGGCATCATCAGCCCCGAGAAGAAATTCGATTTCCACGCGGATTTATAAAGCGTTTGGTTATACTCCCCGAACTTCTCCTCCGAGGACTTTTCGCCGTTGAACGCCTTGACTGCCGTGTGCGCGCCGTACATCTCCTCCACATGCCCGTTGACATGCCCGAGGTATTCCTGCTGGCTTTTGAAATACTTTTGGGAGCGCTTGATTATAAACGCGGCGAGAACAGCCGTAACGGGTATCGTGCAGAGCACCACAAGCGTCATTGTAACGCTTATTGTCAGCATCATGACCGTTATGCCGATAACGGTCGCCACCGATGAGATAACCTGAGTTATGCTCTGGCTGAAGCTCACGCCGATGGTCTCCACGTCGTTTGTTATGCGCGACAGCACCTCGCCCTGTGTGGTCGCGTCGTAATAGCTGAGCGGCAGCCTGTGCAGCTTTTGGCTTATATCACGCCTGAGCCGGTATGTCAGGTTGGTCGTCACGCCTGCCATGAGATAGCCCTGTATCCACTGCACCAGCGTGCTTATAAGATAAAGCGCGCCCGTGTGCAGGAGTATGCGCCCTATTTTAGTGAAATCCACGCCGCCCGCCGAAAAGAGCCCGTAAACCAGCTCGTCGGTGGCACGCGCCAGCACCTTGGGGGCGTAGATGGCGAACACGGCCGCGCCCGCCGCCAGTATAAAAACGACCAGCACAAGCCATTTGTAAGCGCCCATATATTCAATGAGTTTTTTGGCCGAGCCTTTGAAATCCCTCGCCTTATCGCCCGGCACTATATGCGGGCCGCCGGGGCCCCTGCGCGCCGGCCGCGAACCCCCGCTCATACCCCCAGCTCCTCTCCGGACAGCTGGCTTGACGCTATCTCGTAATATTCCGGGCAGGTCTTTAACAGCTCGCCGTGTGTGCCGCGGCCCACAAGCCGCCCCTTGTCCAGCACAAGTATCTGGTCGGCGTTCATTATCGTGCCGACGCGCTGCGCTATAACTATGACGGTGCTGCCGGACGTATGCTCTTTCAGCGCGCGCCTGAGCGTGGTGTCGGTCTTGAAATCAAGCGCCGAAAAGCTGTCGTCGAACACAAAAATACCGGGTTTTTTGACCAGCGCGCGGGCTATAGCAAGCCGCTGTCTTTGGCCGCCGGACACATTGGCGCCGCTTTGGGAGATCTCGCTTTGGAACCTGTCCTCTTTTTCGTCTATAAACCCGAGTATCTGCGCGATCTCCGCCGACTTCTCCATCCATTCGTCCGAAGCGCCGGGGTCGCCGTATTTCAGGTTGCTCTCTACCGTGCCCGAGAGCAGCACGCCCTTCTGCGGCACATAGCCGATACGCTGCCGCAGGTCATGCTGCAAAACCTCGCGGACGTCGGCGCCCTCGACCGTGATGCGGCCCTCGGTCACGTCATAGAAGCGCATGAGCAGATTCGCGGCGGTGGACTTGCCAGAGCCGGTCGGGCCTATAATGGCGGTCATCTCGCCGGGTTTGGCCGTAAAGCTCAGGTCCCTGAGCGTATACGCGTCGGCGTTGTGATAGCGGAAGCTGACGTTAACAAACTCCACAAGCCCTTTTTGCGAGGGCGCGAAATTTTTGGGGCTTTCGGGGTCCTTAACGGAGCTTTCCGTCGTCAGGACCTCCGCGATACGCGCGCCCGAAACGGCGGCGCGCGGCACAAACGCGGCGAAAATCACCGCGATGAACATAAACGACATTATGACCTGCATGGCGTACTGCATAAACGCCATCATATCGCCGATCTGTATATTGGCGCTGGCTGCCTGCCTTGAGCCGACCCAGATCACCAGTATCGACGTGCCGCTGAAGATTACGTTGATTACGGGGAACACCGTGACCATGACGCGGTTGATGAACAGGTTGATTTTGGTGACGTCTTTGTTCGCGGTGTCGAAGCGGTTCTCCTCGTATTCCCGCGTGCCGAACGCGCGGATAACCATCATGCCGGAGAGGTTCTCGCGCGATACGAGGTTAAGTTTGTCCACCAGCTTTTGAATAAGCTCGAAGCGCGGCGCGGCAAGCAGATAAGCGACGGTTATCGCCATCAGCAGCGCCAGCACGGCAAGCCCGATTATCCAGCCCATCGACGGCGACTTGTTCATCGCCATTATAAAGCCGCCGATACCCATGACCGGCGCATAGCACAAGCCGCCCATGCCCATAAGCAGCAGCATCTGGACCTGTGTGACGTCGTTGGTCGAGCGCGTTATGAGCGACGCGGTCGAGAGCTTGTCAAACTCGGCGTTTGTGAAGCTCAGCACCTTGGCGAAGATGTCGCGGCGCAGAGCCATAGCGGCGCCGGCGGCTATCCTCCCCCCGAAGAAGCTGACGCCGACGGGCGCCAGCCCGCTGAGAAACGCGAAAAACAGCATCCTCAGGCCCGTGGACAATATGTAATCGGTGCGGCCCGCCAAAACGCCGCCGTCGATAATGCGCGACATCAGGTTCGGCAGATAGAGGTCGCACATCGCCTGACCGAACAGGAGCGCAAGCACCAATATAATTCCGAAAGCGTAAGGCTTTAAGTATTTTACAAGTTTGACCAATAATGCGCCTCCTCAGTTGGCCGTTACGCGCTTATTAATACAGCGCTTTGAATATATAGCCGCGTTCCGCAAGGTCTTCTATTATCATGGGCAGTGTTTCCAGTGTTGAGATATAGGCATCGCCGCCGTCGTGCATGAGGATAAGCGCGTTGCCGCCGGGCTTTAGCTTATCCACTGTCCTTGTGTAATATTCCATGCACTGCTCCGGCGTGGGCGAGCGCACCTCGCCGTCGCCGTTCGTCACGTTCCAGTTTACACTTAAAAGCCCATAGCTGTCAAGATTGTCCTCTATCCGCTTCTTGACGTTCGCGTATCTGCCGCCGTACTGCGAGCCGCCGCCCGGGAAGCGTATGAGCCGCCTGTTGAACATATCGCCGATCAGCTCCTCGAACACGGCGGCGCTTCGCTCGAAATCCGCGTGAAAGGCGCTCTCGCCCGAGTATATACTGCTGTATACATGCGAATAGCTGTGGTTGGCTATCGTGTGCCCCGCCTCGGCAATATCCAGCACATACCCGGGAAACGCCGCCGCCTGAGTGCCCAGCAGGAAGAATGTGGCCGGCACGTCGTACTCGTCCAGTATGTCCAGGATAAACGGAGTGTTTATATTCGGGCCGTCGTCAAACGTGAGAAAGACATATTTCTCGCCGTTCTCCGCCGGCGTGTAAATCAGCTCCGCGTCAAACGGGTCCGCCGCCGCCCAGCGGGGCGGCTTGGGTTCGGGAGTCGGCTCCGGCGTCGGAGTTGGAGTAGGCGTGGGGGTTGGAGTTGGAGTGGGCGTAGGTGTCGGAGAGGGCGCGGGCGCCGCCGTAACCTCCGGCGTTGGCGTCGGAGAGGGTTCGGCGGGAGACACAGGGGAACAGGCCGTCAGGGTGACGGCCAGCGCCAGCGCTGTCAACAGTGATCCGCGCATTTTTACAGACTTCCCCCCGCAAAAATAAATATTTTCCGCATAATTTATTTTACCATACCCGATTACAAAAAACAATAGCGCACAGGGCGCGTCCCGTAAATTTCCGGCAAACGGGCGGCAATCGCCGCCCTACGTTGATTTTAATATCTTGTCCGCCACATACAGCCCGTTGGCGGCGGCGTGGCTGAGCGAGCGCGTAAAGCCCGAGCCGTCGCCCGCCATATAGACGTTTTTATGGCCCGCCAGCTCGAAGTCGCCGCCCGCCGGGCGCGATGAGTAGTATTTGCACTCGATCCCGTACATCAGCGTGTCGTGGTTCGCCGTACCGGGCGCGATCTTATCCAGCGCGAACAGCGTTTCGACGATATTGTCCAGCTGCCGCTTGGGGACGCACAGCGACAGGTCGCCGGGCACCGCCTCCAGCGTGGGATGCGTCGTCGAGGCTTTAAGACGGTGTTCGTTTGTGCGCCTGCCAGCCAGAAGGTCGCCCAGACGCTGCACCAGCACGCTGATGCCGCTCAGCTGATTTGCCAGCGCGGCGACGGTTTTCGCGTAGCGTATCGGCTCGTTGAACGGATGCGTGAACCGTAGCGTTGAGAGCAGCGCGAAATTTGAGTTCTCGCTCTTTTTGGACTTGTCCTTGTAAGCGTGGCCGTTGACCGTCAGTATCCCGCCGGTGTTCTCGGTGACGACATGCCCGCGCTCGTTGAAGCAGAACATGCGCGTGATGTCGCCGTAGAGCTTGCTGCGGTACCATATCTTAGGCTCGTAAATTTTGCTTGAAAAATGCTCCCATATGATGGCGGGCAGCTCCACGCGCACACCTATGTCAACCTGATTGCTGCGCATGGGCACGCTGTTGCGGCGGCACCACTCCTGAAAGAACTCGCTGCCCGAACGCCCCACGGCAAAGATTATATGCTTGGCGGAAACGGTGCTTTCCCGGCCGCTTTTATCCCTATAGCTGACCGCCATGCCGCTGACGTCCGTCACCTCGGTGTCGCAGATTATCTCGCAGCGGTTTGACAGATCCTCTATCATACGCCGCATGGTCGCCAGATTGTCGTCGGTCCCGAGGTGCTTGAGCTGCCCCTGCTGCATATGCAGGTCGTGCGTGAGGCACAGTCTTTTTAACTCGTCGTCGGGCCGGTAGCGCTCCGTTGTAGCCCCGTATGAGCATAGGATGCCGTCGGCCTGCTCGATATAGTCCATGACGGTGGCGCTGTTCAGCACATCGGTCAGCCAGCCGCCGTACTCGGTCGAGATCACGTATTTGCCGTCGGAAAAAGCGCCGGCGCCCGCCGCGCCCTCCATTATGTTACAGGGGTTGCAGCGGATACAGCTTGACTGTCTGCGCTCCACTATGGGGCAGTGGCGCGCCTCCAGACGGTGTCCCTTTTCAAGGACGGCGACCTTCGGCGCGGAGGTTCCCGAGGTAAGGCGGTACGCGGCCATCAGGCCGCTGATACCCCCGCCGATTATAATTACATCGTACATAAAACCGCCTCCGAACAGCCGCAGGGGCGGTCAATGACCGCCCTCAGACTGTCAAAATGCAAACTCAGATTCTCTCTTTTTTGCCGCCGCGGAAAAACGTCCACATCGGCGCCGACAGGAACAGCGACGAGAAGCAGCCGGCGATAAGGCCGACGGCTAACGGCGCCGCGAAATCCCTGATGCTCGGCACGCCGATTATGATAATCATGGTCAGCGGCATGAGCGTCGTCAGCGTAGTGTTCAGGTTACGCAGGAACGTCTGCCTTGAGCTGATGTCCACAACGTCGGCGAAGTCGGACTTGGGCATATACTTGCGGTTCTCGCGCACGCGGTCGAACACGACAACGCTGGAGTTTATCGAATAACCCAGAATAGTCAGCATCGCCGCGATGATGTTAGTGTCAACCGGTATCTGGAAGATAACATAGAAGCTAAGCATGACAAGAACGTCGTGTACCAGCGCAAGCACCGCCGCCAGCCCCGATTTGAACTCGAAGCGTATGGCGATATACAGCAGTATCAGCGCCGACGCCAGCACAACCGAGAGTATGGCCGCGTTGCGCAGGTCGGCCCCGACGGTCGGGGTCACGTTGTCGGCCACAAGCAGATCGGCGTCGGTAATGCCGTAGTTTTCCTTCAGCGTGTTTGTTATCGCCTGGCGCCTGTCGGTGTCTATATCGACGGTCTTGATAAGAATGCCGGTATCGCCGGAGCGCTGCACCGTCGCCGAAACTCCGGCGGCGCTTTCGGCGAGCGCCGCGATCTCGTCGAGCTGGGGCTTGTCCATGACCGCGCGCATCTCGTACTGTAAGATCGTGCCGCCGAGGAAGTCGATGTTAAAGTTGAACAGGGTAATACCGAACGGCAGCAGCACAAGCCCCGCCAGACCGGCGGCCATGAGGACGCAGGAGATAATGAGGCTGTACTTGAAATTCCCTACAAACTTAAAATTTTTCACAACACTGCCCTCCCTTAAACGCCGTACATCCTGGAGTTCGTCACCTTCATGTTGACCATGCAGTCAAGCAGGAAGCGTGAGATCACCAGAACCGTGAACATCGAAAGCAATACGCCGATAAGCAGCGTTATGGCAAAGCCCTTGATCGGGCCGGTGCCCAGCGCCAGCAGCACGACCGCCGAGATTATCGTCGTTATATTGGAGTCGATGATGGCTGTAAGCGCGCGCCGGTAGCCGGAGCTGATGGCGGCGCGTATGGTCTTGCCTAAGCGTATCTCGTCTTTTATACGCTCGAAAATTATAACGTTGGCGTCAACCGCCATGCCTATCGAGAGGATGATGCCCGCGATACCGGGCAGCGAGAGGTTTACCCTGAGTATGCTGAGCAGCAGCACCATCAGCACCGTATACGAGATAAGCGCGAGATTGGCGACAAGCCCCGGCAGACGGTAGAAAACAAGCATGAACACCAGCACCAGCACAAGCCCGATGGCGCCGGCCATAAGGCTGGTTTCAAGCGCTCGCTCGCCCAGCACGGCGCCCACGCTTCTGAGTTCGACCTGCCTCAGGTCAAAGGGCATCTGCCCGATGCTTATAAGGCTTGCGAGCCTTCTCGCCTCCTCGCGGTTGCCGGCGACGGTTATCATAACGCCGTCCACAGGGTCGATACCGGCGGCCGCGTGCCTTGCCTCGACGGTGGGAGCGGACTGAAGCTCCTCGTCGAGATAGATCGCTATATAGTTATCGCCGTCAGGACGCCCCGCGGCCTCCATCGTGGCGAGGCGGAACACTTCTCTGGCGTCCGCCGACAGCTCCATGCTGACATACGGCACCGACGGGCCGTACTCGTCAACCGGCCCGACATTAACCTCCGCTTTGGTCACATCGCTGCCGTAGATGATGACGTTGCCGTCGGGATCGCGGAACTCAAGGCGCGCGGTGGAGCCGAGCATCTTCACGGCCTCCTCGGGATTGGTGATCTTCGGTATCTCCACGCGTATGCGGTTGCCGCCCGCGCGGGACAGCATCGCCTCGGTATAGCCGAACGACGTAAGCCTTGCGCGAAGCATGGCCTCCGCGGCTATCATGCCCCTGTCCACCTCGGACTGCGACATCCCCTCGGGGATCTGCGCCTCATAGGTTATTGAGGAGCCGCCCGAAAGGTCGAGCCCCAATACGATACCGTCCTTATAACTGGGTATCTCAAAAGCCAACAGGTCCACGCCGTTGACAGCCACAAGGGCCAGAAGCCCGACGGCGACCAACACGGCTATGAACAGTAAAACGCTTTTCTTCATCTGCTTTCCTCCTTAGTAATATACACCAAATGGCATTATATCATATAGATTATATAATAGTCAATAGTTTTACGCCAAAAGAACCCAATTGTTAATTGCTAACTGTTCATTGTTAATTGCTCAAGCGCCGCGATACGTATGGCAAGGCAAAATACTTGCATGGCGGTCGTCAGTTGTTCGACCGAGGGATACGTCGGCGCTATGCGGATATTGCTGTCACGCGGGTCTTTCCCGTACGGGTATGTCGCGCCCGCGCCGGTCATGACGACGCCCGCCTCCTTGCACAGCGCTACAGTTCTCTTCGCGCAACCGTCCGGCGCGTCGAAGCTCACGAAATACCCGCCCTTGGGGCTGTTCCACTTCCCTACCTCCAGTCCGCCCAGACCGCTCTCCAGCGTGTCCAGAACGGCCTTGAATTTGGGGCGCACCAGCTCCGCCATTTTTTCCATATGAGCGTAAACGCCCTTTGAGTCTTTGAAGAAATAATAGTGGCGCAAGTGATTTAGCTTGTCAGGCCCGATGGTCTGCATGGAGAGCCTTTGGCGAATATGCTCGCAGTTGGACTCCGAGCTGGCCATGGCCGCCATGCCCGCGCCGGAGAAGCTGACCTTGGAAAATGACGCGAACACGTACGGTCTGTGCGGATGCCCCGCTTTTTCGCACTCGCGCACGATATTCGGGATCACGGGCCGTCCGCCCTCGAACTGATGGACGCAATAGGCGTTGTCCCAGTATATGCGGAAATCATCGGCGGCGGTTTTCATTCCGGCGAACCGCAGCACCGTTTCGTCGGAATACACGCAGCCGTCGGGGTTGGAGAAAACCGGAACGCACCATATGCCCTTGATAAGCGGGTCGGTGGCCGCGAGCTTCTCTACCGTGTCCATATCCGGCCCGTCGGGCGTCATGGGCACGGGGATCATCCCAACCCCCAGATACTCGCATATCGAGAAATGGCGGTCATACCCGGGCACGGGGCATAAAAATTTAACGTCGCCCTGCTTCGACCACGGCGCCCCGCCGTGCGCCCCGTGCAGCATATTGGCCGCCACGTTGTCGTACATGAGGCTCAGGCTGGAGTTCCCGCCGACTATGACCTCCTCGGGCCTAAGCTCCAAAATCTCCGAAAAGATGTCCTTTACCTCTTTTATGCCCTCAAGGCCGCCGTAATTGCGGCAATCCACGCCGCCCGGCGAGGTGTAGCCGGGCAGAGGGCCCAGCATCCCTTGGGAGAGATCCAGCTGGTCCTCCCCCGGCTTCCCTCTGGACATGTCCAGCTTCAGCCCTTTGGCCTTGAACTCCTCGAATTCCGCGCGGCACGCCGCCAGTTCCGCCTCCCGCTCCTGTTTTGTCAGCTCTCTGTACGCTTTCATCTTTATATCCTCCATGAATTATTCTTTAATTTATAGTATTTTCTCCAATATCTTCAGATTATCTAAATTAGCCGCGAACATATCAAAATCTTTGTCATTATGAAGCAGGAAAAAATTATTTTCTATGGCTATCAGTGAAATAAGAATATCAATTGAACTTCTGAGTGTAACACCCTTACGGCGCAGTTCATAATACAAACGCGCCGCTTTTTCATATGTTTCCACCCTTTCCGGCAAAAAATAAACTGTCAGCGTTGAAAGATAATCCTTCAGAAGGCCGTACTCGTTTTCATTTTTGGCTCCCTGCAATATTTCCTGAACCGTATATGAAGCTATCCCGTACGGCAGATTTCGCTTTAGTACGGACTCGAAAACAATTGTTTTCGGATTCTCATCACCTTTGAGGAAATCAATTATAACCGACGAGTCTACTATAATCACAAAGTATCCTCCCTCATAGCCTTATAATCATAGCCGTCGGCGAATTTGATTTTCCCCTTTAAGTCCATCAAATTTTTACGTGAGTGATTGGCGACAAACTCGCTAAGCGCCCTTTCTACAACTTCCTTTTTAGTCTGAAGCCCGGAAAGGTACATTGCTTTCTGCATAATACCGTCGTCAATAACTATGTTTGTACGCATTTATCATACACCTCCTGATACACATTGTATCGTGTATAGACGCCGCTGTCAACCCCTAACTGTCAAAAGCATCCCGGCGTTCGGGGGAACGGTATTGAATCACGTATATTGGCGATACCCGTCACATACATGACCATGCGCTCCAGCCCCAGCCCGTAGCCCGCGTGGCGCGTTGTGCCGTACTTTCTGAGGTCCAAGTACCAGCCGTAATCCCCAGGATCAAGCCCCGCCTCCGCTATGCGCTCCAGCAGCTTGTCATAGCGCTCCTCCCTCTGCGACCCGCCGATCAGCTCGCCCACATACGGTACGAGCAGGTCCGCGGCGGCGACGGTTTTCCCGTCGTCGTTAAGGCGCATATAAAACGCCTTTATCTCCTTGGGGTAGTTTATCAGAAACACGGGCTTTTTGCATATCTCCTCGCAGATATAGCGCTCATGCTCGGTCTGCAAGTCCATCCCCCACTTGACGGGGTACTCGAAGCTGTTCTTGACCGGCTCTAAAAGCTCTATCGCGCGGGTGTACTCCATGCGCTCAAACTCGGCGTCAGCCACGGCGCTAAGCCTTTCGATGAGCGTGCTGTCAACGAATTGGTTCAGAAACTCCATCTCGAACGGGCATGTTTTCAGCACGTGGCGTATTATGTGCTTTACAAGCCCCTCGGCGTTGTCCATGTCGCCCGCCAGATCGCAGAACGCCATCTCCGGCTCTATCATCCAGAACTCAGAGGCGTGGCGCGGCGTGTTGGAGTTCTCGGCCCTGAACGTGGGCCCGAACGTATACGTCCCGCCGAACGCCTGGGCGAACGTTTCGGCCTCCAGCTGTCCCGAGCCTGAGAGATTGGCGGGCTTGCCGAAAAAGTCAGTCTTTGAGTCGGGCGCCGAAATTTTGAACATCGGCGCGCCCTCGGCGTCGGAGCCGGTGATTACCGGCGTATGGGCATAGACGAAGCCCAGCGAGTGAAAATAGTCGTGTATGGCAAAACTCACCTCGCCGCGTATCCTGAACACCGCCTGAAAGATGTTCGCGCGCGGGCGTAGATGCGAGATCGTGCGCAGATACTCCAGCGTGTGACGCTTTTTTTGCAGCGGGTAATCGGGATGCGACGGTCCCTCCACCTCTATGGATTCGACCGCCAGCTCAAAGGGCTGGCGCGCCTCCGGCGTATTGACAAGACGCCCCGTGGCTATAAGGGCCGCGCCTATATTCAGCCGCCTGACCGTTTCAAAGCATGGGTTATTGCCGTCTATCACAAGCTGGCAGGTCTTTATCACCGAGCCGTCGGACAGCTCGACGAACGCGAAAGCCTTGCCGTCGCGCACCGAGCGCGCCCAGCCTTTCAGCGTTACCGTTTGACCCTCAAGTTTTTCATGCCCGCCGTACAGCGCTTTAATCGTCGTCGTCATGGAAATACCCCCTAACAAACGCTTTCATGGCATTATACACCGGACTTGCCGCCGCCGTCAATATTTTTTTACAGGCCGCAATATATGGCAATAAACGACGCGCGGTGTACCATATAATTTAAGCTGCCCGCTGCGGGGCGGCCGCTGGCCGTCCGAGGCTAAGGAGGTTATACGAATGAAACTGAGCTACACCAAATCCAGCGACGCGCTGACGGTAAAGATCGCGGGCGAGATCGACCATCATACGGCACAGAGCCTGCTCGCGTCGCTGTCTGCGCTGCTGGACACCCAGCATCCGCTGTCCATCATTCTGGATTTTTCCGGGGTGGGGTTTATGGACTCGTCCGGCATCGCCGTCATACTCAACTGCTCACGCCGCATGAAGGAGCTGGGCGGCAGGCTTGAGATCGTTTCGGTCTCCAGTCAGGCGCGGCGTGTGTTTTCCACCGTGGGGCTGGACAAGCTGATGAGAATATCATACGGAGGTACATATGAAGATAACAAATGAGATGAAGCTCACGCTTCTCAGCCGCTCCGTCAACGAGAGCCTCGCGCGCACCGTCGTCGCCGCGTTCGCCGCGCAGCTCGACCCCACGCTGGACGAGCTGGGCGACCTGAAAACAGCAGTCAGCGAAGCCGTCACAAACTGCATAGTACACGCCTATCCCAACGGTCTGGGGCGCGTGCTGATAACCGCTAAAATCTATGACGGCGACATTATCGAGATCATTGTGCGCGACACCGGCTGCGGGATACCCGACGTTGAGCAGGCGCGGCAGACACTGTTCACGACCGGCGGGGCCGAGCGCTCCGGTATGGGCTTTACCATCATGGACAGCTTTATGGACTCCCTGAAGGTGCGCTCGACTGTGGGTAAAGGCACGACGGTGACGATGCGCAAACGCCTGAACGCGCGCTACAGGAGCGCGCCGCGTTGAGTTCTGCGTCCACAATCGAGCTGGTCAAAGCGGCGCAGGGCGGCGACAAAAACGCCTGTGAACAGGCGCTGCTTGAAAACGCGGGGCTTATCTGGAGCGTCGCGCGGCGCTACTTCGGACAGGGCATAGACCCCGACGACCTATATCAGCTGGGCTGTCTGGGGTTTTTGAAGTCCGTTCAGGGCTTTGACGAATCATACGGCACGCAGTTCTCGACGTATGCCGTGCCTAAGATCGCGGGCGAGATACGGCGGTTCCTGCGCGACGACGGCATGATAAAGGTGTCGCGCGGGCTAAAGGAACGCGCCCGAGGCGTGCGGATGTCGCGCGAGGCGCTGACCGCGAAGCTGGGGCGCGAGCCGACGCTGTCGGAGATAAGCGGGCATTGCGGGCTGGCGGTCGAGGACATCGCCGCGTGCGAGCTGGCGGTCAGCCCGGCCGAGAGCCTGCAATATGTTTCAGGTGCCGGAGTAACGCTGGAATCCGTCCTGAGCCTTGACAGCTGCGAGGAGCGCGTAACGGAAAACCTCGCGCTCAGGCAAGCCGTCGAGAAGCTGCCCGAACGCGAGAGACAGGTTATATTTTTGAGGTTTTATAAGGGCCTGACGCAGGATAAGACCGCGAAGGTTATCGGCACGGGGCAGGTGCAGGTATCGCGGATAGAGCGCGCGGCTTTGAAAAAATTGCGGGAGCTGTTGGCGTAGGGGCGGTGGCTTTATTGGATGTTGCTGAATGTGATAATGCTCTGCTCCCGCGTGTACGCCGTTTTCGGGCTGAATGTCAGCGGGCTGGGGTTTGTGCTGCCCATTATGCCGTTTGCGCGGACAAAGTTGATACCGTCTACCGCCCAGCTTGACGCCGCGCCTATGTCCGTGTACCCTTGGTCAATGACATTACCGACGTTCATGCCCGCCACGCGGCAGACATTACGGATAAGTGTAGCCGCCATTTCGCGGTCAAAGCCGCCGTTCGGGTTGAAAACGCCCGGCGCGGTTGTGGTGGGCGCGGTCGCGCCGCTGATTATGCCCAGCGCATAGGCCGCCAATATGTCGGGGTCAGAGGTATCGCTGAAAGCGTCCTGTCTGCGCTCTAAGCCACTCTCAATCAGTAAAGCGTTGATGGTTTTGCCCGTCTTATACTCCAGCCACTTCACCGCAAGGCGGCAGAACTCAGCGCGGGTGATAGTATCGGTGTAGCTGTTCTGCAAGTCGGCGGGGACAAAACCTTTGGCTATCGCTGTTGTGAGGTCCGCGCGCGCCCATGAGCTGGCGGAATCAAGGCCGGGGGTGCCGGGGGCGGGAGTAGGAGCGGGAGTTGGCTCCGGCGCCGGCGCGGAAAAGTCGTGAAAAGCGCGCAGTACGGGGTATCCGTTGTTCACATCGGGCTTGAAGCCCCAAGTATTGGTGAAATCCCAGCCGGAGAATGAGGATTGCTGTTTCATTTGCGCGGTGGTGAGGGAGGATGCAGAGTCTATACCATTACCTACACCTCTCTTGCTATTGTTATAGACCTGTTCTTCTCCTACCATTTGACTGCTGTCTGTATTCCAAAATGAGTTATTGATGTTTCCGTCGCTTTGACCACATATCCCTCCCACATAAGCAAACCCAGTAAGTCTGAATTCGGAACGGGGAATAGCTTTTACCGACCCCGTGTTGTAGCTGGTAGATATAGAAGCTGCTGCGGCATTAAATCCGCATAATCCCCCAGCATATGCACCACCCGCAGAGCAGGCTTCGCTTGTTATAGAGCCTGTATTATAACTTGTGCTGATAGAGGCGGTGGGTTCATTATAACCGCTTAGGCCTCCTGAATATGCGTATGTTCTGTAAGCTGACCTTGCTACTGAGGAGCTTATTAATCCAGAATTATAGCTCCCGCCAATGGAAGCGCCCGAAGCATTAAAACCGCATATTCCCCCTGCATATGCAAGGTATCCGTTAGTAACAGGAGCATTTACAGACCCTGTATTATAACTGTTGCTGATAATCGCACCGACTGCATTATAAGCGCTTACCCCTCCGGCATATGTATCATAAATTGCACCTTCAGCGTTTATAAGGCCCGAGTTGTAACAATCCCT
>WRMG01000018.1 GCA_009777255.1 Oscillospiraceae bacterium
GTTCGCTGCGCGGCGCGGGCGACACGCGCTTCGTGGCGATCACCATGCTGTTCACCGTCGCTATAATGCGCCCGCTGTGCGGGTATCTGTTCGCGGTGACGTTCGGCTGGGGCCTTGCGGGCGCGTGGTACGCAATACTGGTCGATCAGATACTGCGGCTGTATTTGCTGCAAAAGCGCTTCGGCGGCGGAAAATGGATCGGAATAAATTTGTAAAGCATATCATTGACATATGCTTTACAACATGATATTCTTTTACTATGACGTGCAAAAGGAGTGTTTTATATGGCACAGGCTATGGTTAATTTCCGTATGGATGAAGAATTAAAAAAGGATATGGAACAGGCTTGCAAAGAGATGGGCTTAAACATGACCACCGCTTTTACAATCTTTGCGACCAAGGTCAGCAAGGAGAGAAGAATCCCGTTTGAGATAGCGGCGGACCCCGACCCCTTTTACTCGGAAGCCAACATTTACAGGCTGCGGAAAGCGATCGCGGATGTAGAATCCGGAAGGTCAAAGCTGACCGAGCGCGAGCTTATCGAGGCGGACGATGATTAAATTATGGCACGACGAAGCATGGGCGGATTATCTATATTGGCAGACACAAGACAAAAAGACGCTGAAGCGGATAAACAAGCTGTTACAGGATATTGAGCGGAACGGATACGGAGGCATAGGCAAACCGGAGCCGCTTAGAGGTGATCTAAGCGGCTATTGGAGCGTTAAAATCGACGAAAAAAACAGAATTGTCTTTCGTATTGAAGAAAACAAATTGGAAATTTGGCAATGCGGCTCTCATTACCGTGACAGATAAGCCTACTACCTCTCCACCCGCGCGCCCGCGCCCTTCATCAGCGATTCCACCTCTTTAAGGCTCGCCATCGAGGTGTCCCCCGGCGTCGTCATGGCCAGCGCGCCGTGCGCGACGCCGTAATCAAGCGCCGTCTGAATATCCCTGCCGCTCAGCAGCCCGTAGATAAGGCCCGAAGCGAAGCTGTCGCCGCCGCCCACGCGGTCGAGTATCTCCAGACTGTCAAACCTCATGCCCTGATAAACTTTTCCGCCCGCCCAGCAGATAGCCGACCAGTCGTTGACCGTCGCGGTCCTGACCGCGCGGAGCGTAGAGGCGATCACCTTGAAGTTGGGATACGCCTTCGAGGCCGCGTCTATCATCGCGCGGTACCCCCCGAGGTCCAGCTCCTTCAGATTCTCGTCGTTGCCCTCAATCTCAAAGCCCAGACACGCCGTAAAGTCCTCCTCATTGCCTATCATCACGTCGATATACTCTGCCAGAGCGCGGTTTACCTCCCGCGCTTTTTCCTTGCCTCCGATGCCTTTCCAGAGCGACGGGCGGTAATTCAAATCATAGCTTACCACCGTGCCGTGCTTTTTTGCCGCCTTGACGGCCTCCAGCGCCACCTGCGCGCTCGTCTCCGACAGCGCCGCGAATATGCCGCCCGTGTGCAGCCAGCGCGCGCCCAGCTCCCCGAAGATATGCTCCCAGTCTATATCGCCGGGCTTCAGCTGTGAAACGGCGGTGTTCGCGCGGTCGGACACCGACAGAGCGCCCCTTACGCCAAAGCCGCGCTCGACAAAATTCAGGCCGTTGCGGACGGTACGCCCGATGCCGTCATAAGGCGCCCATTTAATAAGGCTCACGTCCACGCCGCCCTGCAAGATGAAATCCTCGGCAAGCCGCCCCACGCCGTTGTCGGCAAACGCGGTCACAACCCCGGTTTTCAGCCCGAAGCAGCGGCGCAGGCCCCGCGCGACGTTATACTCCCCGCCGCCCTCCCAGACCGTGAACGTCCTGGCGCTGCGGACGCGCCCCTCGCCCGGGTCAAAGCGCAGCATGACCTCGCCGAGGCTTATCTCATCGTAAAAGCACCGCTCTTTCGGTTTTATATCAAGCATCATACGCTCCCCCTCACGGACCTCATCAGTTCAACAGCCTCTCTGGTCCTGCGCGTTATCTCGGCCCAGCCGCCCTCGTTTATCAGGCTTTCCGGCGCCATCCACGAACCGCCGACGGCGATCACTTTATCCATTTTCCAATAATCCGCGGCGTTCTTCTCCGATATGCCGCCGGTCGGCACGAACGTGACGTTCCCGAACGGCGCGCACAGCGCCCTGACCGCCGCGGCCCCGCCGAAATTCTCGGCGGGGAAAAACTTCAGCGTATTAACGCCGAGCTTCAGCGCCGCCATTACCTCCGTGGGCGTGACACAGCCGGGCAGCATAATCAGCCCCATGTCCAGCCCCGCCTTGACTATATCGGCGTCAAACCCCGGGGAAACTATAAACCTCGCGCCCGCGTCCCGCGCGGTTTCAAGCTGTCCGGCCGTCAGCACCGTCCCCGCCCCCACCAGCATTTCGGGAAACTCACGGGCGGCGCTCTCGATGGCCGCCGCCGCCGCCGCCGTACGGAACGTTATCTCGATTACATCGACGCCGCCCTCAAGCAGCGCGCCCGCCAGCGGCGCCGCTTTCGCGGCGTCGTTCAGCTTTATCACCGGCACAATGCCGCATCTCTTTATCCTGTCCACGGCGCTACCTGTTCGCCAGCTTATAGATACTGAACAGATCGTTCCTGTCCAGCTTTTTGAACTGCCCCACCAGCCGTTTCTCATGGAAGGAGCAGCGCAGGGCCAGCTCCGCGGCGACAGCTTCGGGCTGCACGCCTATCCGCGAATCCGAAAAACAGACGGGCATATCCAGCTCCCTGAAATACTCCACCGTTTTCTCGATCCCCGCGAGCGCGGCCGTTTCGGTGTCCCCCGTTATCCCCCAGACCTTATCGGCATAGCGCGCGAAACGCTCGGGGTTTTCCCCGCACACATACAGCGCCCAAGAGCCCCACATTGTCGAAAGGCTCGCCCCGTGAGCAATATCGAACATACCGCTCAGCTCGTGCCCCAGCTGATGCACCGAAAAATCCATCGGCCTCCCCAGCCCCGTCGTGCCGTTGTGGGATACGCTGCCGCACCACATAAGCTCGCTCATCGCGCCGTAGTCCTTGGGGTCGGACGCGGCCTTTCTGCCGTTCCGTATCACCACCCGCAGCAGCGCCTCCGCAATCTCGTCGGTCAGCTCGTTGCCGCCGGTCTGGGTGAAATACCGGTCCAGCGTGTGCATGATTATATCCACAATCCCGCAGGTGATCTGATACTTGGGCAATGTAAAGGTCAGCTCAGGATTCATCAGCGCGAAACGCGGCCGGTTAAACTCCGTGTTTATGCCGCGCTTCTCCCCCGTCTCCTGATTGGTGATAACCGCCGAGCTGCTTGTCTCGCTGCCCGCGGCGGAGATGGTCAGCACCACGCCGACCGGCAGGCTCTTCGTCAGCGGGCGCTCCGCCTTCCAGAACTGCCAGATGTCGGCTTCGGGATTGGCCGCGCCGTGCGCGACCGCCTTCGCCGTGTCGATGGCGCTGCCGCCGCCCACGCCTATAATCATATCCGCGCCGAACTCACGGGCGCTGACCGCGCCCTCCCGCGCGAGCGCGAGCAGCGGGTTGGGCTGTACGCCCCCGAAAGCGACGCTCGGTATCCCCTCTTTACTCAGCAGCTCCTCCAGCTTGGGCAGCAGCCCCGATTTTACCACGCTGCCGCCGCCGTACACCAGCATCACGCGCGAGCCGCCGTGCTTTCTGACCATCGCGGCCAGCTGTTCCTCCGCGCCGCCGCCGAACACTATTTCCGTGGGCGCGTACATTGTGAACGATTGCATAATTTTTGCCTCTCTTTCATGCTTTACAGTTTTTTGCTTCTGCCGAAGCGCACCGTATTCCACGTGAGCCGCCTTCCGGCCCCGCGTTATTTTCGGGCTGATTGTATCACACCGCCGCCGGTTTGTCAATTTTGTAAACCGCCCCTCCCCTATCTTATTTGTAACAAACCCCGGCCTCCCGCATATCATTTACTATGAATTGTATTATGGGGAGAATAATCTTATGGCCACTGTAAAGGTTTTTAATAACGACGAAAACAGGATGGAGACATACTACAAGCGCGAAAACGAAGCCATGCCGTATAACACCGGCAACACCCTCACGGTTTCGGAGTTCCGCGGCTCGAGCCTAAGCGACCTGCTGTGGACCGAGAAACGCGCGATGCAGTCGTGGAACAGCTTCCGCTTTCTATACGGCAGGCCGATATTCGTCGGCTTCGCGTTCAAGCGCCCGCGCGAGGGCGGCCACGGCCAGCAGTCCCAGCACTACGCGGGGCTGGCGTTCGACGTCGGCCACAACCTGAACAACGCCCAGCGCGCCGAAATGCGGAATCTCGCCATAAACTCGGGCCTCTGGGGCTATGTCGAGCCCGTTTCGCTCAGCCCGACATGGGTGCATTTCGACAGGCGGCGCGGCACGCCCGCGTGCGCCTCCGGCGGGTATCCTATGCTCCGTCAGGGCCTCCTCGGCGCGTATGTGCTGGTGTTGCAGGACGCGCTCAGCTCACTGGGCTACGGCACCGGCGGGCTTGACGGCGTCTTCGGCGGCATGACGGCAACCGCGGTCATGTCGTATCAGCGCAGCAGAGGGCTTATGCAGGACGGCATCGTCGGCTGTATCACATGGAGTACGCTGATGTACGACGCGGTTGGCAGCAACCCGTTCTCACAGCCCGTGGACTGATCATGGAGATATTAAGACAGGGCTCGCGCGGCCCGTACGTCGAGCTGTTCCAGACCGCGCTGACGCGGGCGGGCTACTACGGCGGCGTCATCGACGGCGTATTCGGCCCGCTGACAAGACAGGCGGCCATGAACTTCCAGGCCGCCTACGGGCTTGCCGCCGACGGCGTAATCGGCCCGCTGACTTGGAGCGCGCTCACGCCGTTTCTCACCGGCTATACCCCGTGGACAATACAGGCGGGCGACACGCTGTTCGCGCTGTCGCGGCGGTTCGGGACCACGGTCGAGGCCATTCTGGCCGCCAACCCCGGCATCGTGCCGTCCAATCTCACCGTCGGCTCCGTGATAACGGTGCCGCTGGGCTTCGACGTGGTCCCCGACAGCATCGCCTTCACATACGACCTGCTCAGCTTCTGCGTGGACGGCCTTACGGCCCGTTACCCGTTTATCCGCGCCGAAATAATCGGGCGCAGCGTCCAGGGCAAAGCCCTCTACGCGCTCGCGGTCGGCGGCGGCCCGAACGAGGTCATGTACAACGCGTCGCACCACGCCAACGAGTGGATAACCACGCCGGTACTCATGCGCTTTCTCGAGCAGTACGCCGCCGCGTACTCCGGCGCCGGAAGGTTTTTCGGCGGCGCCGCGCGTGAGATATACGAAAAGACTACCATATATTTCGTGCCGATGGTGAACCCCGACGGCGTCGATCTGGTCACGGGCGCGACCCCTCCGGGCAGCGCGCCCTACGAGTCCGCGCGCGCGCTGAACTATCTGCGCCTGCCGTTCCCCTCGGGCTGGAAGGCGAACATACGCGGCGTTGACCTGAACCTCCAGTACCCCGCCGGCTGGGAGCTGGCCAGAGAGTATAAATACTCGCAGGGCTACATCGCGCCGGGCCCGAGGGACTACGTCGGCCCCTCCCCGCTGTCCGAGCCGGAAAGCTCCGCGATGTTCGATTTCACCCGCGCCCATAACTTCAGCCTCACGCTGTCGTACCACACCCAGGGCGAGGTCATCTACTGGCGCTACGCCGACTACATGCCCCCGAGGTCGTATGAGATCGTCCGGCTGCTGTCCGGCGCCAGCGGCTACGCCTTTGAGGAGACGCCGCACGGCTCCGGCCACGCCGGCTACAAGGACTGGTTTATTCAGGCGTTCAACCGCCCGGGTTACACGATAGAATGCGGCTTGGGCGTCAGCCCGCTGCCCCTCTCCCAGTTCGGCAGGATATACCGCGACAACATAGGGATACTTGCGCTATCCGCGCTCGTGTGATAAAATACCCGTATGTCATTTTACGGGAGGACGCGGCGTTGAAAAAAATACTGCCCTTCATATTCGCGCTGGCGCTGGCGTTGGCCTGTTCGCCCGCCGAAGAAACGGACGAGCCCGCCGACGCGCCCGCCGCGGCCGTGACGGACCCCGCGTCCGGCGATAACCTGCCCGAAGCCGCGCCGGACTTCGCGGGCGTCGTCTTTTCATACGCCGACGACCGGCCCGCCGATGCCCGCGCCGACCTCTCAAGCAGCCTCAAATTCGCGGAGCTTATCCTCGAACTGAGCGGCGGCGGCTGGATGCTGGAGATCCAAAACGGCGGCGCTCTGGGCGGCGAAGGCGCGGTTCTCGCGCTGTTAAGCGCCGGCGAACTCGACTTCACCCTCATCTCCGAGGACGCGTTCGATTCCGCCGCGCCGGAAACCCCGCTTGTGGAGCTGTGCCGCTTTGACGGCGGCGTGATCGCCGCGGGCGCGGCGCTTTGGAACGCCTTCACGCCCGAGGAACAATCAATCATACTCCAATGCGCCCTTGAGGTCGCCTTCGCCTACGGCCCCCCCGCAATATACGATCCGTAGGGCGCGACGCCCCCGGCGCGCCGTGTGCAAAAAATCTATTAACCGGAGACTGAAAAAAATGACTGTTTTTCAAATAGCGGCTTTGTTAATTATCGGAATCATAACTTTGTGTACAGGCATTAAAAAGAAAAAGAAATGGATTATAATTATTTCTTCACTACCTTTACTGGCCGTGTTATGGCAAATTATTTTGCTCGCCGCCATGGCGTTTCACTAAATATAACGGCGGACGCGCAATGCGCGCCCCTACGTAACCGCAAAATTTTATATTACCCCGTCCCGTAGGGCGCGATGTCCTCATCGCGCCGCATGCACCGTCCTGTAGGGCGCGACGCCCTCGGCGCGCCGCATACAACGTCCCGTAGGGCGCGATGTCCTCATCGCGCCGCATGCACCGTCAACGTACGGCGCGGCATCCCTGACGCGCCGTATGCAATAAAAATCACACACGAAAGGAACACAAAAAATGAAACACAGGAAAATGCTCGCGTTAATCCTGGCACTTGCAATCTCGCTTGCTCTGGCGGCTTGCGGCGACAACACCGCCCCTGCCGCCGGCAGCCCCAACACCCCGCCGCCGCCGGAAACGCTCCCCGACACCTCCACGCCGTCGCCGGACCCGACGCCGGACGACAACGACCCCGGCAGCGGCGGCGACCCTGTCGTTAACTACGGCACAATCCCCATGCCGGACGGCTTCCCCGAAAACCCCGGCGACGCCGAGTTTTTCAGTCCCGTGACGGACGATTACCTTATCCTGCATGACCCGGAGGCCGCGTCGTGGTACGGTGAAAAAATTTATCACCTGGTCTCTTATGACACATCCGGCGAGCCCGTGCAATGGGTCGTCAAAGTCGTCTGGCCCAGCGCTGATGTCGTTCCAGTTGGCGAATTTGACTTTGTAGAGGGATGGACTACTCCTGTCGCGGGGGACGGCATTGTCGTGGGCAACGCCGGCTTCCTTGATAGCATGGCGAGAGCGATTGATATGGGGTGGGAAATACCGCGAGCGCTGCGGAGCAATTACCTGCCGCCGACCAAGGACAGCGCCGATTTTACTACAACCGAATACACCAGTCAATATGGTACTTCCGAGTACAGGCGCAATGAGGGTGGTTACATCATCATCACAGAATCTGGTTATGTGATAGGCCCCGCCCCCGAACATTTCTATTTCTCCAAACCGTAAGCACACGCGGGCGTAAAAAAAAACACCCCCACCAATTTACATATAAAGGAGTCGGTCTTATCATGTCACACGAACAAAACGGCGCGTGCCCCTGTAACAAAACGATGCAATGCCCCTGCACCCACTACGGCTGCGCCCGCCGCGGCAAATGCTGCGAGTGCGTCGCCAACCATCTGCGGAGCGGCGGCTTCCCGGCGTGCTTCTTCTCAAAAGAGGGCGAAGCGCTGCACGACAGGAGCTTCGCGGCTCTGGTAAAGGACAGAAGCTGAATGGACTTTTTATCATACGAGGAAAAGGCCGCGCTCAAGCTCCGGCAGCTGTTTCACGAACGCGGCTACACCAGAGTGACGCCCGGGCGCTTTCAGGAATACGACCTGTTCGCCGAAAACAGGAGTTTCAGCAACATCGGCAGCGTCATAACGTTTATGGACGCCGACGGCCGCCTTATGGCGCTCAAGCCCGACGTGACGCTGTCGATCATAAAAAACACGCCCGACACGCCCGCCGCGCAGCGGCTGTATTACGCCGACGAGGTCTACCGCCTCTCCCGCGAGAACCGGGAGTACAAGGCCATCAGCCAGATCGGCGTGGAGCTGATCGGCGGCTGCCGCGAGCGGGCCAACGCCGAGATCGTTGCGCTGGCGCTGGACAGCCTCAAAGCCGCAGGCAAAAACACCGTGCTGGACATCTCGCACATGGGCTTTGTGTCGGGGCTTTTGGACAGCCTCGAGCTAAACGCCCACGCGCGCAAGCGCCTGCTGGATTTAATACACGCCAAGGACGCCGACGGCGTTCTGGAAACACTGCAAAGCGGCGGCGCCGAACGCGCCGAACGGATTCTCGCGCTGACGCTGCTGCGCGGCGGCGCGCGCGAAAGTCTGGGCGCCGCGCGCGAGCTTGTCCAAAACGCCGAAATGCGGGCCGCGTTCGACGAGCTGGCGCAGATCTCCGAAAAGCAGAGCGGCCTGACCCTCGACCTGTCGATGGTAAACGATCTCGATTACTACAACGGCCTTGTGTTTCGCGGTTATATCGAGGGCGCCCCGGCGGCCGTGCTGTCCGGCGGGCGCTACGACGGCCTCATGCGCCGCATGGGCAAGCAAAACGGCGCCGTCGGCTTCGCCGTCACGCTGAACAACCTGCGCCCCGACGGGCACCGCCCCGAGCCGGACGGCTGGGTCAGCGTCGCGCTGCCCAAGGGGCGGCTCGGCGACGGCGCGCGGAAGCTCCTGACCGGCGCCTCCCCCCCGGACACCTCCGGCAGAAAGCTCATCGTGGAGGACCGCGAAAACAAGCTCAGATATTTCCTCGTAAAACCCTCGGACGTGGCGATCTACGTCGAGCGCGGCGCGGCGGACGTCGGCGTGGCCGGCAGCGACGTGCTGCTGGAGAGCCGCCCCGACGTATACGAGCTGGCCGCGCTGGACATCGGCAAATGCCGGATCGCCGTCGCCGCGCCGGATGGGTTCCGCGAAAATCCCGACTCTCCCTTGCGCGTCGCCACAAAATATGTTAATATAGCCAAGAGCTACTACTCGTCGCTGGACCGCGGCATCGAGATAATCAAGCTCAGCGGCTCCATCGAGCTGGCGCCCCTTCTGGGGCTGGCCGACGTGATAGTGGACATCGTGGAAACGGGCGGCACGCTCAGGGACAACAGCCTCACCGTAACCGCCGATATAACCGACGTCTCCGCGCGGCTGATAGCCAACAAGGCGGCCTATAAATTCAAGGCCGGCAAAATCGACAAAATCGTAAAAACCGTGACCGGCAGGTGAAAGATATGATAAAGAAACTGAAATACGACGGCACAGGCGACATAAACGCCCTGCTCGCCCGCTCCGGCGGCGGCGCGGAGGCCGCCGAGTCCGCCGTGAGCGAAATCCTCGGCGCCGTCAGACAAAACGGCGACGCGGCGGTGCTGGAATACACCCGCAAATTCGACTGCCTGTCAATCGACAGGCTGGAGGTTGACCGCAACGAGATCGAATACGCGCGCGACTCCATCGACCCCGCGCTGCTGGTATCCCTGAAAAAAGCGAAGGATAACATCTGGGCGTACCACGAGAAGCAAAAACGTACCGGCTACCTTTACGAAAAGCAGCACGGCGTGGTCATGGGCCAGCGGATAACGCCGCTGGAGCGCGTCGGCGTTTACATCCCCGGCGGCACGGCGCGGCTGACGTCGTCGGTGCTGATGAACGCGATCCCCGCGAAAATCGCCGGCGTGGACGAGATAATAATGGCGACTCCGCCGGACGGCAACGGGACAATCCCGCCCGCCTGCCTTGCCGCCGCCGCGATCGCCGGCGTGAACAGGGTGTTCAAAATCGGCGGCGCCCAGGCAATAGCCGCGCTGGCCTACGGCACTCAGAGCGTGCCGCGTGTTGACAAAATCGTCGGCCCCGGCAACATATACGTGACGGCCGCCAAAAAGCTGGTATACGGGACGGTTGACATCGACATGATCGCCGGCCCCAGCGAGATACTTATAATCGCCGACGAAACGGCGGACGCGCGGTTCGCCGCCGCCGACATGCTCGGTCAGGCCGAACACGACCCGCTCAGCGCGTCGTTCCTGATAACAACCTCCGAAAAGCTGGCCGCCGAAACCGAAGCCGAGCTTGAGCGCCAGCTTGAAACCCTGCCGCGCCGCGATATAGCCGCCCGCGCCATAAGGGACAACAGCGCTATAATCATAACGGACAGCCTCGAAGCCGCCGCCCGCGCCTGCAACGCGATAGCGCCGGAGCATCTGGAGCTGTGCGCCGCCGACCCGTGGGCGCTTATGCCGCTGATCCGCAACGCCGGCTCGATATTCCTCGGGCATTACGCGCCCGAGGCTCTGGGCGACTACTTCGCCGGCCCGAACCACACGCTGCCCACCTTCGGCACCGCGCGTTTTTCGTCGCCGCTGGGCGTTGACGACTTCTGCAAAAAAACATCGTTTCTGTACTATGACCGCGGCGCGCTGAAGGCCGCCGCCGCCGACATCACGCGCCTCGCCCGCTGCGAGGAGCTGGAGGCCCACGCTCGCTCGGTAGAAACCCGCCTGTAGGGGACGCCGCCCCCGGCGTCCCGCCACCGCAGAAAATTTATATAATGTGAGGTAAAGTGTTGAGTAAAAAACTGTGTATTATAGCAAATGGGTTACTGCTTATGTGGTTCTTTTTTGATGTGTTCGGATTTTCTATTGGAAAATTCGTTTTTGTGGAAGCTGCTTGGAATAGCATTGATGGAATTTGGTTTTTATTTTTTGCGGGATTATTTGCAATGTTCTGCGTGAAAGATAAATACGGCAAATATCCTTTGAGTATATTTCTCTTGATTTGGGCGTTTGTGCAATTCACAAGCCACTGGTACTACACGATATTCGGAGCTTCTGAGGAAAGAATTGCAGGGTATAACAGATTTTTCGGCAATACATATTTTATAGTTCCCGCGTCAGACAGCAGAATTATTCCGGATTTTTACCATATCGTATTGTATTTATTTATACTGTTTGCTTTATCCTGTATGGTAATGTACTGTATCAAACCAAAGAAAAATAACCCGATATAATAAGCATTATCTGTCTCCCCGGCTATCATATATTTTATAGAACGGAAAGTGACACATGATCAGTAAACTGGCTAAATCCCTGGCCCCCTACGTCCCCGGCGAGCAGCTCAACGACAGGCGCTACATCAAGCTCAACACCAACGAGTCGCCGTATCCCCCCAGCCCGGCGGTCAAGGCCGCGCTGGACGCCTTTGACTACAGGCAGCTGCGGCTGTACTCCGACCCCGAGGCCGCCGAGCTGCGCGCCGCCATAGCCGAGGCGAACGGCGTAACCCCCGATATGGTCATGGCCGGCGGCGGCTCCGACGAGATATTAACCTGCGCGTTCATGGCGTTTTTCGACGCCGGAGACAATATCTTTTACCCTGACATAACCTACGGCTTCTACCCCGTGCTGTCGCGGCTGTTCCGCCTCAACCCCCAAACGCCGCCGCTGGACGGCGCTCTCCGCGCTGACATTGACGATTATATGAGAGCGGACGGGCATATCGTAACGGCCAACCCCAACGCGCCCACGGGCATAGCGCTGGCGCCCTCCGAAATCGAGCGCGTCCTGGCCGCCGACGGCCGCCGCCTGTTCATCGCCGACGAGGCTTACATTGATTTTACGGAGGACAAAAGCTGCGCGCCGCTGCTCAAAAAATATGATAATCTGCTGATAATCAGGACATACTCCAAGTCGCATAATCTGGCGGGTATGCGGCTCGGCTACGCGCTGGGCGCCCCCGCGCTTATAGACGCGCTCCGGCGCGTGAAGAACTCGTTCAACCCCTACAACCTCGACCGCGTCTCGATCGCGGCCGGAGCCGCCGCCATACTGGACGCGCCTTACCTGAGGGAGACGGCTGCAAAGATAATCAAAACCCGCGAGGACACGCGGCTCGGACTGGAAAAGCTCGGCTTCGAGGTTCTGCCCAGCGAGGCGAACTTCCTGTTCGCGCGGCGCGAAGGCATAAGCGGCGGTCAGCTGTACCGGACGCTCAGGGAAAACGGCGTGCTTGTCCGTTATTTCGACAAGCCGCGCGTCAGCGATTTTATCCGTATATCCATAGGGACGCCGGCCGATATGTCGCGCGTGCTTGAAATCCTTAAAGAATGTGAGGAATACCAATGAGAAAAGCGGCGGTCACGCGAAACACAAACGAAACCCGCATAGAGCTGGCGCTGGCGCTCGACGGCAAAGGCAAATCCGAAATAAACACCGGCGTGGGTTTTCTCGACCACATGCTCACGCTGTTTGCCGCTCACGGGCGCTTCGACCTGTCCGTGACCTGCTCCGGCGACCTGCATGTAGACGCGCACCACACCGTGGAGGACATCGGCATCGCGCTCGGTCAGGCGTTCGGCGAGGCGCTGGGCGAAAAACGCGGCATAACCCGCTACGGCAGCTTCACGCTGCCCATGGACGAGGCGCTGGTCATGACGGCTATCGACATCAGCGGCAGGGCCTCTCTCAATTACAGCCTCAGCCTCCCCTGTCAGCTGATCGGCTCGATGGACGCGGAGCTGATCGAGGAATTTTTCCTCGGATTCACGCGCGCCGCCGGCATAACGCTGCACATAAAGCGGCTTGACGGCAAAAACACGCACCACATCATCGAAGCGGCGTTCAAGGGCTTCGGCCGCGCGCTGGCACAGGCGGTCAAGCCCGACACAGACTATGGCAGCGAGATCCCGTCCACCAAAGGCATTCTATGACGGCGATAATCGACTACGGCTCGGGCAACCTCTACTCCCTTTCGCGCTCGCTCAGGTTCCTTGGGACCGACTGCGCCGTCACCTCGGACAAAGCCGAAATAGCCCGCGCGGACAGGCTCATACTGCCGGGCGTGGGCGCGTTCGGCGACGCGGCGGCAAAGCTGGCCCGCCACGGTCTGGACGAAACGATAACCGCTCAGGCGCGCTCGGGAAAGCCCCTGCTCGGCATATGCCTCGGCATGCAGCTGTTATACGAGGAGAGCCTCGAGTTCGGGCGGCACAGGGGTTTGGGGCTGCTGCCGGGCGTTGTGCGCCCGCTGCGTGGCGTGATAAACGGCGGCCTGAAAATCCCGCACATGGGCTGGAACGATCTGACCGTACTCAAAAAAAACCCGCTGCTTGACCTCGGCGCCAAGCCCTACGTGTATTTTGTACACTCGTTTTTTGCCGGCGTGTCAGGCTGCTCCATCGCCAAAACGTCTTACGGCGGCGCCGAAATCTGCGCCGTCGCCGGCCGCGGCAACGTATTCGGCACACAGTTCCACCCCGAAAAAAGCGGCGACAAAGGCCTCACAATACTAAAAGCCTTTTGCGCACTGTAAAAATATAATAATTCCTGACTTTTCGGGGGTAACCACAAGTGAACGAACTGCCCGTCAGAAAACACCCAAGATTAAAAACACACAGCTACAGCCAAATCGGCTCATATTTTGTCACATTCTGCGTCAAAGACAGACACGAAATTTTGGGCGAAATCGTAGGGCGCGGCATCCTTGACGCGCCGCACATGGTATTATCGGAACACGGAACAAACCTGTGTAACACTATAGATTACGTTAATAAAAACAGCGATAATATTGTAATAACAAAATATGTGATTATGCCAAATCATGTGCATTTAATTGTAAATATCTGCAATTCTACAGACGGCGCGTCTGGGAAGCCGCGCCCTGCAAACGCGCTAATCCCAAAACTGATCTCATCTATCAAACGCTATACAAATAAGCTGGCGGGTTTCAATATGTGGCAGCGTTCCTACCACGACCGCATCATCCGCGACGAAACAGAATATCAGCGAATATCGCAATACATCGGCGAAAACCCCGCAAAATGGCCCGAAGACGAATATTTTATTATAAAATCCCCCTAAAAAAGCATACAGGAGAATCTTATGAAAATTTTTCCCGCTATTGATTTACTGGGCGGCAAGGTAGTCCGCCTTACACGCGGCGACTACGACATCGTGGACGTCTACGGCGACAACCCCTTAGACGCCGCCAAAGCGTTCCGGGAGCAGGGCGCGGAGAACCTGCACATCGTTGACCTCGACGGCGCGCGGGACGGCTCCTCGGCGAATTTCGCCGTCATAGAGTCCATCGCCAAAGCCGGCGGCCTGTTTATACAGACCGGCGGCGGCATCCGCGACGCCGAGCGCGTAAAGCGCTGCGCCTCCGCCGGCGTGAACCGGGTGATCCTCGGAACCGTTGCCGCGCAGGACTTCGGCCTTCTCGAACAGCTGATAGCCGCGTTCGGAACCCTGATCGCCGTGGGCGTTGACGCCCGCGACGGGCTTGTGGCCGTCAAGGGCTGGCGCGAGACGACCGCGCTCGATTCGCTGGAGTTCTGCGAAAAGCTGGACGGCGCGGGCGTGGACAACATCATCTACACCGATATTTCCCGGGACGGCACGATGCGCGGCGCGAATCTGGAGGTTTATTCCCGGCTCGCCGGCCGCGTCGGCGCGAAGATAACCGCCTCGGGCGGAATAAGCGGGCCGGATGAGCTGGAAACACTGGCCGGCATGGGCGTTTACGCCGCCATACTCGGCAAGTCGCTCTACACCGGCGCGATAAATTTAAGGGAGGCGATCAAGCTGTGTTCACCAAAAGGATAATTCCATGCCTTGACGTGCGCGACGGGCGCGTCGTGAAAGGCGTAAACTTCGAGGGGCTGACGGACGTGGCCGACCCCGTCGAGATGGCCGAATACTACAACGGCCAGGGCGCCGACGAGCTGGTTTTCTACGACATAACGGCCTCGAGCGACGGGCGCGCGATATTCACCGACGTGCTGAAAGCCGTGGCGGAGCGGGTTTTCATACCGCTCACGGTCGGTGGCGCGATAAACGGCGTCGGCGACTTCGAGCGCGTACTGAACTGCGGCGCCGACAAGGTGAGCGTGAATACCGGCGCGACGCGCAACCCGGCGATGATCGGCGAGGCCGCCAAAAAATACGGCTCGCAGTGCGTTGTGCTGGCTATAGACTGCAAGCGCGTCAATGGCAAATTCACGGTTTTCGCCAAGGGCGGCCGTGAAAACACCGGTCTGGACATGCTGGAGTGGGCGCGCCGGGGCGAGGCCGAGGGCGCCGGCGAGCTGGTGCTGAACTCCATCGACACGGACGGCGTGCGCGGCGGCTTCGACATCGAGATGCTGGAGGCCGTCTCCAAGGTCGTCGGCATCCCGATCGTCGCCTCCGGCGGCGCGGGAAACAGAGAGGATTTTCTCGAGCTTTTCAACAGGCTTCCCGCCGTTGACGCGGGCCTCGCGGCGTCGATCTTCCACCGCAAAGAGCTGCTGATAGCGGACCTGAAGGCATATCTCAGCGCAAACGGCGTCTCAGTAAGGGGGTAATTTTATGGAAATCAAATTCGGCAGCGACGGGCTTATCCCGGCAATCGTGCAGGATTTTTACACCGGCGAGGTCCTCACGCTGGCGTATATGAACCGCGAAAGCCTCGACATCTCGCTCAGCGAACAACACACCTGCTTCTACAGCCGCGAGCGGAAAACGCTGTGGCGCAAGGGCGAAACCTCCGGCAACCGGCAGCGGATCGTGTCCGCGGCCGCGGACTGCGACGGCGACGCGCTGCTGTTCAGGGTGATAAAGGACGGCCCCGCCTGCCACACAAACATGGAGAGCTGCTTCCACAACGAAATTTACTCCGACGGCGAGACGCCCGGCTTCTCCGCAAACGCGCTCTATCAGCTGATAGCCGGCCGCAAAACGGAGCCGGTAGAGGGCGCTTACACCTCATACCTGTTTGAAAAGGGCTTGGACAAGATACTCAAAAAGGTCGGCGAGGAGACCGCCGAGGTGATAATCGCCGCGAAAAACCCCGGCAAATCCGAGCTGACTTACGAGCTGGCCGACTTGGCCTATCACTCGTTAGTGCTGATGGCGGAGCGCGGCGTCGGACTGGACGAGATAGCCGCCGAACTGGCGAAAAGGATGAAAAAGTGAGTATTTTTCTAACTAATCTGCACACGCACACCACCTTCTCAGACGGCAAAAACTCAATAGACGAAACGATCCTCGCGGCGAAGGACAGGGGCTTCGCCGGCGTCGGCATCTCCGACCACACATACACGCCGATGTACACAAACGGCAGCATAAAGCAGGGCATGTTCGGCGAATATCTCGCGGAGGTCCGCGCCGCCAAGTCAAGGCATCCCGCGATCGAGGTCTACGCGGGCGCCGAGAACGAGTACTGCTGGTGGGAGCCTGTTTACGGCCTGGACTACGTCATCGGCTCGGCGCATTATATCCCGCACGGCGGAGAATACCACTGCATCGACTTCATGCCTGAAATGCTGGAGACGCTTGCGCGTGAGGCGTTCGGCGGCGACTATACAAAGCTGGCGCGGCGCTACTACGAGATGATCGCCGACATGGCGCTCAGCCGCAAGCCGGAGATAATCGGTCATCTGGACATCAT
Organism: Oscillospiraceae bacterium; assembly: GCA_009777255.1. Classification (GTDB taxonomy): domain Bacteria; phylum Bacillota; class Clostridia; order Oscillospirales; family UBA929; genus WRMG01. The sequence continues at coordinate 16,655 of WRMG01000018.1, forward strand.
CGTCAAGCTGAACGGCGGCGGAAAATACTTCGACACCGGCTCAAAGGAATACCTCGCCGCCGTAAAAACCGCGCTGGACGCGATAGCCCGCGCCGATTCCATAATCGAGGTCAACACCGGCGCTATGGCGCGCGGCTACACCGCCCAGCCGTACCCCGAGCGGCATATCCTGCAAGAGATTTTAAGCCTGGGCATACCCGTGACCGTCGCCTCCGACTCGCACCGCGCCGAGGATCTGGACTATGCCTTCGGCGATATGAAAGCGCTCCTCGCGGACATAGGGTTTAAGTCCACGCGCCAGCTCACGGCCGGGCGCTTTACCGATATAGGTTTATAAGGGGGAGATTGAGCTATGAGCCTCTCACCGTTAAGATCAACCGTAACCCGCGCCTCGTACAGGCGCAGGCGCCGCGCGCGCAGAGCCGTTATACTCGCCGTCGCGCTGCTTGTGTTCCTGCTCACCGCGCTGACCGCCGCGCCGTTTATCGGCATGGGCATGTTCGAGCTTAACAAGCCGGTGGTGTTCAGCAGCGTGATGACGCCGGAGGAGGCCGGCGTTGACGCCAAGGAGATCAGGCTCCTCACCGATGACGGCCTGAGTATTCAGGCGTGGGAGGTCACGGCGCCGCACCCGCGCGCCGCGGTCATATTCCTGTCGGGCATCCAATACCCGTCGGTCACGTATTATCTGCCGCACGCGAAATGGCTCCAAGCCGAGGGCTACTCCTCCGTCCTCGTTGAAATGCGCGCGCACGGCGAGAGCGAGGGCGGTGAAATCGCGCTCGGAATGAAGGAATACTTAGATGTCAAGGCGGCGCTTGACCATATCGGCGGGAATGATCTTCCGGCCGTGGTGTTCGGCGTCTCGATGGGCGGCGCAACGGCAATCAACGCGTTCGGCGAGCTGCCGGAGCTGGCCGGGCTTATCAGCCTGTCCGCGTATACGACATGGCCCGACGTGTTCTGCTTCAACATGAAGGGCATGGGCATCCCCGAGCCGCTGGCAGCAATGGAAAAACCCTTCGTATGGCTGTATATGGGGTTCACATACGGGTTTTCAAACCTGAAAATAAACCCGCTGGCCGAGATAGAAAAGCACAACGGGCGGCCCGTGCTGCTGATGCACTCAACCGGCGACAGTCAGGTGCAGTTCGAGTGCTTCGAGCGCCTGAGCGAAAAGGTCCCACACGCCGAAACCTTTACGCGCGAGGGCGATTGGCACTTTGTCGTCTATGACGACGCGCTCAAGGAGCCTTGGCGGGATACGGAATACGCCGCCGCGATACTGGGATTTTTGAGGAGGAATTTTTAAGAGCCTATGTTTGAGCTGATAAGCAAAAACGGGCGCGCGCGGCGCGGCGTGTACCATACGCCGCACGGCGATATACAGACGCCCGCGTTTATGAACGTCGCCACCCAGGCCGCCATAAAGGGCGGGCTGTCCGCGCGTGACCTTGAAAACGCTGGCTGTCAGGTCGCGCTGTGCAACACCTACCACCTGCATCTCCGCCCGGGCGAGGATGTTGTAAGCGAGCTGGGCGGGCTTCACGGCTTTATGAACTGGAACGGGCCGATACTGACCGACAGCGGCGGTTTTCAGGTGTTTTCGCTGGCAAAGCTGCGCAAAATCACCGAGGAGGGCGTGGAATTCAGCTCGCATATCGACGGCCGCAGGATATTCATGCGGCCCGAGGATTCTATTAATATCCAAAAAAAGCTGGGCGCCGACATCATCATGGCGTTTGACGAGTGCGTGGAAAATCCCGCGCCGCGCGAATATGTAAAGGCGTCGGCCGCGCGCACCGAGCGGTGGCTCAAACGCTGCGTAAACGCGCTCGGGGACGGGGAAACGCCGCATCTCTGGGGTATAAATCAGGGCGGCGTTTTTGAGGATATACGCGTTGACAACATGCGGGCGATAGCCGAAACGGACCTGCCCGGCTACGCAATCGGCGGCCTCGCCGTGGGTGAGACGGCTGAGGAGATGTACCGTATAATCGAAACGGTCGAGCCGCATATGCCTGAAAATAAGCCGCGATACCTGATGGGCGTAGGGACGCCGGAGAATATCGCCGAGGCCGTTAAGCGCGGCGTGGACTTCTTCGACTGCGTGCTGCCCGCGCGAAACGCGCGCCACGGCAAGCTATATACAAGCGAGGGCGCGCTCAACATGAAAAACGAGCGTTTCAAGCGGGATAACCGCCCCGTTGACGAAAATTGCGGCTGTGAGCTGTGCGCCAATTATTCGCGCGCGTATCTCAGGCATTTATTCGTCTCCGGCGAAATGCTGGCGATGCGTCTTGCCGTCGGCCACAATCTGCGGTTCTATAACAACACGATGGAGAAAATCAGAGAACAGTTAACAGAGTATAGATAACAGATAGCACTTGACAACTAACAGTTAGTCGTTAACAGTCAAAAGATGTCACTTGACAGCCAAAAGACGTATGTCACTTGACAGTCAACAGACATCACCTGACAGCTATTGCATTATTTTTTGACTGTTATCTGCTCGTTGTTAACTGTCAAGTGCTATCTGTTATCTATACTCTGTACTCTGTTATCTGTTTTCACTTCGCAGCAGGCGGTGTGACAGGACGGTCAGGCCGGTCATCAGGACGCCGACGGCGGCTATGGGGATATACAGAGAGGCGCTGAAAATCTCGAACGCCACGCCGTAGATGATCTGGCCCAGCGGCGCCGCGCATTGCGCCGCCGCTACGATAATCGCCATGACCTTGCCCAGATTTTCGTTGGGCGTTACCAGCTGGACTTTTGTTATGACAAAGATATTTATAACGGTCGCCGTAACCGCTATTAGCGACATGCCCAGCATGAACATCGCAAACGCCGGAAAATAGCCCAGCCCTAAGAAAAACGGCAGAACCGAAACCGCTACGGGTATCAGCATAAACACAAGCGCGCCGATAGCGCGGTAGGTCGTTCCGACGTGTATTTTTTTGCCGATTAGCCCCATAATCAGCGCGCCCAGTATTGAGGCGACGTTTAACATTCCCATGCCGATGCCGTACATCGTATCCGTGCTTTGCATGGTGACGCGCAGGATTATCGGGGTCCCTACGGCTATAAGCGGCGAGAAGATCATGTTGAGCAGCGCGGCGAGAATCATGACCTTCCAGATGAATGAATGCTTTATCACATAGCCGAAGCCGTCCTTCATGTCCTTTATGATTGTGGGGACGATATGCTCTTTCTGCTCGCGCTTTGTAAACGGGATCCTTATGAATATCTCCATCACCGCGGAGAGGAAGAAGGCCGCGGCGCTGATTACCACCAGCGAGAATACGCCGAAAACGCCGTAGAGGACGCCGCCGCAGACCGGCGCGGCGATGCCGGATATGGCCTGAACCGCTTGCACCACGCCGTTTGCGCCGGCCAGCCTGTCCTCCGGCACAAGCTGCGGGATGCTTGCCGTGACGGAGGGGAAATAGAGGGCGCTTACGATTGCAAGCAGTACCATGACGGCGCCGATCAGCGCGACCGGAGCGCCGCCGGTTGCCATGAACGGTATCAGGCACAGGACGATGAAGCTGCTGGTGAAGTCGAAGATTACCATGAGGTCGCGGCGGCTGAACCTGTCCGCGATTGCGCCGCCCAGCGGCGAGAGCAGGATCGGGATGCCGGACAGGGCGAGCATAGCGGCGAACAGCGACTCGCTGCCGGTCACGTCCAGTATGTACAGCGACAGGGCGAAGCGCAAAAGCGACGAGCCGAATATGGAAATTATCTGGCCTATTACCACCAGCCTAAAGTCCCTCGGCGACGGGTTGATTTCTTTTGACATAATTATCTCCCGCAATACAGTGTTAAGTGTTAAGTGTTAAGTGCTAATTGTTAATTGTTAATTGTTAATTAGCTTCTCCCCATATGGTGGTTTTATAATGCCGTGTTCGGTGATGATGGCGGTCACGAGATCGCCGGGGGTGACGTCGAACGCGGGGTTGTATACGTTTATGCCCTCGGGCGCCATGCGTTTTTCATACCACATGTCCGTCACCTCGCGCGGGTCGCGCTCCTCGATGGGGATGTCCCCGCCGACGGCGGTGCTTATGTCGATCGTGGAGGTGGGGGCGCAGACGTAGAACGGGACGCCGTAATGCTTTGCCAGTATGGCAACGCCGGATGTCCCGATTTTATTGCAGACGTCGCCGTTGGCCGCGACGCGGTCGCAGCCGGTGAACACGGCCTGTATCCAGCCGTTTTTCATCACCTGCGACGCCATATTGTCGCAGATCAGCGTTGTGTCTATGCCGCGCGCGGACAGCTCGAACGCGGTGAGGCGCGCGCCCTGGAGCAGCGGGCGCGTTTCGTCGGCGAACACTTTGAGCTTGTATCCCCTTTCACGCGCGGCGTAGACGGGGGCCAGCGCGGTGCCATAGCTTACGGCGGCAAGCTGTCCGGCGTTGCAGTGGGTGAGGATGCCGTCGCCGTCGTTTATCAGGTTAAGCCCGTGTTCGCCGATGGCTTTGCACACGCTTATGTCCTCGTTTTTGATTGCGAGGGCCTCGTTCAGCAGGGCTTGCTTTATTTCGCTTACGGGGCGGTTTGGGGTCACTGTTTTTTCCATTCTGTCGAGCGCCCAGAACAGGTTTACGGCGGTGGGGCGGGAGGAGGCGAGATAGCGCTTCGCCTCGGCAAAGCGGGCGCGGAAAGTATTGTAATCGGCGGTGTCTATAGACTTCGCGGCGAGGTAAACGCCGATGGCGGCCGCCACGCCGATGGCGGGCGCGCCGCGCACTTGCAGGGTGTTGATGGCAGTCCATATCTCCGGCTGGGAGCTGAGCGAGAGGAATTCTATTTCGTTCGGCAGCTTTGTCTGGTCGATTATGACGAGGGCGCTGTTATCGGCGTTTAGGCCGACGGTTTCAAAATCAGTAATGTTTTTCATAAATAATCTCCCCGTATCTTGTGAGTTTCTCACATGTTATCACGGGGAGACAGAAAAATCAAGCGCGGGACGCCGAGCGCGGCGTGCCCTATTTGCAGCATTCCTTGAGTGACTGGGGCTCGGAGAATTTGACGTGGGTACCGTCCGGCGGGAAAAACTCATCGACCGGGAACCTGATACGCTTGAACAGGTCGCAGGGCGTGTCTTCGGACGATCCGACACATTCCTTTTCTGGCATACAGAAGTCGTTGCAGCTGATGAGCAGCTGCGTGTCGCGCTCGAGGCGTATCAGCGAGAATTGGCCGAGCGTGCAGTACACGCGTTTTTCGGCGCCGTCGATTACCAGCTCGTCGTTGAAGCGGTCGCAGATGCTTTCGGGCGCCTCGAACACGGTGTCGCACGCGCCGCGCCCGTCGCAGCGCTCCGTCAGTTTTACGCTGAGGCAGATCGGGTCTACGACTTCGGCGGCGGACTCTTAGCAGGCATGGATTTTTTTACAGTTCTCTGAGATAAATATTTATCTCGCCTGTTTTATCGGCTGATATTTTATCAATTACGCGCTTCAAATCGGCGTTTGTCCATAAGCGCATGTTCAATATCGACTTGATTTCAAGATACAGGTCTTCGCTTTTCAACGCGCCCGGCCTGTTATTCATTCCGTTAAGCCCGGCAAGCCCGTTTTTTAGCCGGCTTATTCTCTCGTCCAGCTTGCCCGCCGATGATTTCAGCTCGTCTATGTCAATGATACCGTTCAGGTACATTGTTTTGTACTTTTCCTTGTCTGTCTCCAGTTTTTTTATTTGCTTACCGGATTTTTCAGGGTCGAAGTGCCCGGCCGCTTTTGAATATCGCTCAGAGATCTCGGAGATAAGCGCCTGAACGAACGGTTCCTGATTATTAATGGTATTTCTGAGATACTCCCCTATGGCCTCCAGCATGTCCTCTTCTTCGATTTTTGTGCGGTTATCGCAGAAATCGGAGCCGCGGATGTTAAAGCCGGCGCATACCCAAAATGTTCTCTTATTTTTATATGTATATGATCTTCTTGAGTACGCGCGCCCGCAATGGTTGCATCTTATCAGGGTGCTGAAGATGTGCCTTGACGACTCCCTGCCTGTGACATGTGTGTGTTCGTTTTTATATATTTTCTGATTGCGTCTCATTTTTTCCTGCGCCGCGTCAAACAGCCCGTCAGGTATTATTCTGAACTCAGGACGGCTGTGGTGTAAATGCTGATGCTCCGGCAGCGTCCCGCGTTTGCCGGTTAAATAGTCTGTGACTTCATATCTGTTGTTGATATATTTACCGACATATATGCTGTTGGTGAGTATTCTTCTGACGGTTTTTGAGTTCCAAGAGGCGGGGGATTTCGTTATTTTGGACGGGACGCCGCCGGCGTACAGCTCTTTTGCTATTCTCCCCGCGCCGTATCCCCTGTTTACATACATATCAAAGATTTTTTTAACAATGGCGGACTCGTACTCGTCAGGCGCAAGCGTAAAGTTGTCAACGCGGTTATAGCCGTATACCCGCGCGGGCACCCGGCCTTTTTGCGCGTTTATTTTCTTTCCGAATTTAACGCGTCTTGACAGGTTCGCGCTCTCTTCCTGCGCCATAGCGGAAAATATTGTCAGTATAAACTCGCTGTCGCCGAGTATGGTCTGATTGTTCGAGAGGAATTTCACGTCAATTCCCATGGATTTCAGTTCGCGGATTGAGGTCAGAAAGTCAACGGTATTTCTCGCAAAGCGGGATATGTCTTTGACCACAACCATGTCAAAGGCGCCGAGCTTCGCGTCACTGAGCATCCGCAAAAACTCGGCGCGGTTCTTCATCTGCTTTCCCGATATTCCTTCATCGGCATATATTTTTACCAGCCGCAAGTTGTTTTTGCTTGCGAAGTCACCAAAAAACAATTTCTGATTTTCAAGGGATTCCAGCTGCTCGTCGCTGTCGGTTGATACTCTGCAATAGGCGGCCGCTCTCATCTGTCATCACTCCAAGAATTATTGCATTTCGCGCAATAATATGACGGCATATTTTGCCAATAAATCAGGCGCGCGTGTCGTTTTTTTGTGTGTTTAGTATTATATTGACAATAACCTTTCGCAGATGCTCTGACATTTGCTCATTTGTGTTCGGATTGCGGAATATATAGCTTAACTCTTGCCGCTTTCTTTTAGAGGGCATATTTTCATCACCGGTAGGATTATATGCGCGCGGTGTTGGGTTTATTTCGGTGTGTGTGATGATTGGCGGAGGGGAACACAGCCGGTCATTGATGACCGGCTGTCCTCTTTTCTGTTGCGTTGTTCAGCTGTTTTTCACCCGATTGCCTCATGTCTGCAAACCCTGTTTTTACCCATCCCTTTGGCGGTGTACAGCGCTTTGTCGGCTCCGGCGAAAAAATCGTGTACGGCACTCTCCGAATCGGGCGTGTGCGTATTGACGCCGATGCTTACCGTCACCCTTGTATCGGCTCCTTCGCTGCCGGGAATCAACGTCTCCTCAACGGCTTTGCGGATATTTTCGGCTATGATCGAGGCGCCGGCCTGATTTGTGCTTGGCAGCAATACGGCAAACTCCTCGCCGCCCCATCGGGCGGCAAAATCAACCGAACGGCTCAGCGACGCCTTGATCGCCGCTGTGATCGCCTGCAAGGCGACGTCGCCTTGCAGATGCCCGTATGTATCGTTATAAGGCTTGAAATTGTCTATGTCGATCAGAAAAATCGTAAGCGGCGATCGATCTCTCTTCGCGCGCTCCCATTCCAGACGGAGCCGCTCGTCAAAGGTACGCCTGTTGGAGATGCCCGTCAGCTGGTCCGTCGCGCTGAGAACCCTTATTTCGTCTATCAGGTTCAATATTTTAATTTGGTTCTGTACCCGCAGCTTTACGATCGCCGAGCTGAAGGGCTTGGTGATATAATCCGCGGCGCCCAGCGACAGCCCTTTTTCCTCATCGCCGGAATCCGTAAGCCCCGTAACGAAGACGACGGGGATCTCTTTTGTTTCTTCCGCGTTTTTCAGACAGGAGAGCACCTCATAGCCGTCCATATCCGGCATGAGGATGTCCAGCAGAATCATATCCGGCAGGTTTTTCTTTGCTGTCGCAATGCCGTTTTTTCCGCTTATCGAGGCGTATACGGTATATTCCGGAGTCAGAATGTGCGCCAGCTTTATAATGTTTGCCTTTTCGTCATCAATAACGAGGATGCTTTTTTTGCTGACCATTAATATCTCTCCCCTTTAAGGCTTTGCAGAGCAATAACGGCTTGCTCAAAGTCAAGTTTCTCTATGTTCCACACCAATTCTTCCGCTCCCGGAACCGCGCGGATGGTGTCGAGCATATCCATACACGCCATGTTCTGGGCTTCAAGCATGGGTTCCAGCTCCGCAAGCAGCTCTCCGATTCTCGTTTCGTCAACAATCTTGACGGTATCCTCCGTGCCGCCGGGAAGCAGATGCGCGTATTTTTGAAGAACCGCGTTTAATTCGGCGCCGAGGGTTTCCATCTGCCTGTCTGTCAGACGGTTTTCATTCAGCATGGTTTCCGCCACGGCGGCGGTTCCTTGCAGCTTTACTTCGTTAATA
>WRMG01000019.1 GCA_009777255.1 Oscillospiraceae bacterium
CGGGAATCATATCAACGGCATTGAGAGCTTCTGGGGTTACGCCAAGCACCGGCTTGTCAAATTCAACGGTATACCAAAGGAATTCTTCGAGATTTACTTGAAAGAGACTGAGTTCAGATTCAATAACAGGGGCTGTGATCTGTATCAAGTTTTGCTCAAAATCTTCCGCGAGAAGCCGCTGTCCTAGTCAAGCCCCTTAACAATTAACAATTAACAATGATGGACGGATTGTGTAGGGCGCGATGTCCTCATCGCGCCGTGTGTAAAGGAAAATACTCTGTCGCCTGTGGGGGTGCGGCGGGACGCCGGGGGCGTCGTCCCCTACACGACGTTTTGTACGGAAGAAAAATAAGTCGGCGTGGCAATTAGCAGTGGACAGGGTTCGAATATTGTGATATAATAGTGTTTGGAGGTGTTCGATGATGGATGAGACTCGTAAATTTCAGACTGTTGACGCCCGCACAGTGGAGATGAAGGCCGCGCTGCTGCGCGTCTATCACGCGCTGCGCGAGAAGGGTTACAGGCCCATCGACCAGATGGTGGGCTATCTGTTATCGGAGGACCCGACGTATATAACGAGCCATATGGGGGCGCGGGCGACCATGTGCAAAATCGACCGTGACGAGCTTATGCAGTCGCTTTTGGAAGAGTATTTGGCGATTAACAATTAGCAATTTTCAATTAAGCGACGCGCCGTCCCTGTTTAGGGGGCGGCGCGTTTACAGGGATTCAATTGTTTGGATTATTTCGGCTTTTGTGTAGAGGGCGTTTATTACCGGCAGGAGGGCGTTAATTGACAGGTGGCGCGGTAAATTCAGCGCAGATAGTAGTTTTTCCCGTTTATGAGAAGAATTGACGCCGCCGGAGAGGCCCAACTCGTACAGGTCGGGTTTGGTGAGCGGGGGTTCCGGCCCAGAACCGCCGGACAGTGTCGCGTTTGCCTGTTTAAGGCAGCGCTCCAGAACCTCGCGGGACATGCCCTCGACGCCCAGAGTGCCGGCTTTGGAGGGGGCGGCTTTGCGGCGTTCTTTGCCGTATATTTCGGGGATGTAGGCGTGTTTGACGTTTTGGGGCGGCAGCATACCTTTGAGCCTGTTGCGGATGAGGAAGCCCGCGCCGTCGCTGTCGGTGAGGATTATGACGCCGCGTTTTTCGGCGAGGCGCTTTATAACGGCACGTTTTTCGGCGTCGTTGAACACGCCGAAGCCGTCGGTGGTGAGTATGACGGCGTCCGCCAGCTGGGCGAGGCGGGCTTTGTCATATTTGCCCTCGACGATGAGGACCTCTTTTATGGTCAGGCGCTCCCCCGCGGGCTTTTGACCGCTCATGAGAGGGACATTTCGGCGATGAGCCGTTCGAGCGTGAGGGTTTTGTCGTAGCCGAGCTTCAGGTCGCTGTCGGCGCGGCAGCACGCCATGACGGCGCGGCGGCAGCGCTCGAGGCTGAAGTGTTTTGCGGCGCGGATCAGCTTTTCGGCGGGGTACGGATGGTGGTAATTCATGCCGCGCATGACAAGGTCACGTCCTTTACCCGCGTCCAGCGCAAGGCGCGCGAGGTAGAGTCCCCTCGCCTGTTTTCCGATGGCGCCGGTCAGCATGACCGGCTCTTCGCGCATGTCGATCAGCGTGTTCAGGAGGTCGAAAGCCTTGCCGTACTCCCCCGCGGCTATGGCGTCGGAGAGGTCGAACACGGCGGCCTCGATTGTGGGCGTTCCGACGGCGTCTATGTGGCGTTTTATTATCTCGGGGACGGTCGAGTAGGCGGCGATTTTTTCCATTTCCTGGATGAGAGAGGTCATATCACGCCCGCAGAGGAAGATTAAATATTGTGATGTATCGGTGTCAATTTGCTTGCCATATGACGAAAAACGTCGTTTTATCCAAGGAATAAGGTCTTTTTCGGTTTGCGATTTGAACTCGATTATTGTAGCGAACGCCGCGACGCTTTTGTACAGCTTTGTGCGGGCGTCGGGCTTATAGGCGACGGTTTCAAAGACGAAAATAACGGTCGTGTCCTGCCACCGCTCTTTGAAAACAGGTTCGAACTCGTCCTTCTGTTTGAACACATCGACATCACGGACGATTATAAGGCGGCGCTCGGACATGAACGGGGCGGCGTTGAGCGCCTCGGTGAAAACGTCGGCGGAAAAGCCGCGTTTTTCGAGGACGGTGAGGTTGAACGCCTCTGTTCCGGGAGGGATGAGCAGCTCCTTTATCTTGCTGACGTAGTGTTCGCGCAGATATGCCTCGGCGCCGTGAAAGATATAGAGCGGCGCGGGGCTGCTTGCTTTCAGGTGTTTTTTCAGCTCGTCCATATTATTCGGGACGTCGAGGACGCCGTCCCCTACCCTCCTTTAACGGTGATTGTCAGGGTTTGGTTCATTGTGCCGTATATGGTTACGCCGTGGGCCTCAAGCCTGTCGAGCGTCTCGGACGCGGGGTGGCCGTAGCGGTTATACGCGGCGGCGGAGATTATCGCGGCCTGCGGGCGTGTGTAATGCAGCAGTGTTTCGCATGTGGAGAATCGGGAGCCGTGGTGACCGGGCACCAGCACGTCCAGCGTGGGAATCGGGGCCAGCCGCAGGAGCTTGCGCTCGCCGAAGGCGTCCAGGTCGCCGGTGGTGAGCATTGTGAAGCCGTTGTAGTCGGCCAGCACGGACAGGCAGCGTTCGTTTACGTCGCCGCCGTCGCGCGGGACGAAGAGGTCGAGGTAGCAGTCCCCCATTTTGACGGTCATGTCGTCCGAGATGGCTATGACCTCGGCTCCGGCGCGGGCCGCGGCCGCTTCCAGCGCGGAACGGGCGGCGGCTGTGTCCTCGCCGCGGTCGTCGGAGAATATCAGATAGTGTACCTTTACGCGCTCGAGCAGGGTTGCGACGCCGTTAATATGGTCGTCGTGGAAATGCGAGAGGATTACGGCGTCGATGGCCGAGGCGCCTTGGGAGAGTATGGCCGGAGCCAGCGTGTAATCGACGTGGCTGCCGCCGCAGTCGAGCAGCACCGCGCGGCCCTTTGTGCTGAGCATAATGCTCTGGCCCTGTCCGACGTCAACGGCGGTCACGCGCATGGTATCGGATTTGTCGTAATGGAGCGAAGTGCCGAGGATGACGGCGCATATGGAGCAGACCGCCGCGCAGGCAGGCACGGTAAAGCGCCGCGCGCCGCGCCGCCACGCGATGTAACAGAGCAGCAGCAGGGCGTATTGGAACACCAGCAGCGCCACGGTCAGAAAATTGTTTGTATAGATAGCCGCGAACGGTAGCCGGGCGGTTGTGGTTATGAAACGGCTGAGGCTGTCGAAACCCCAGCCCAGACACAACGCGGCGATTTTGGCGAGAGGCATGAATATGAGGGAAACGCCCAGCGTAAGGATGGTTCCGATGAACAGGACTGAGATTACCGGCAGCGCCAGCAGGTTGGTCAGCGGCGAGATGAGGGATACGACGCCGAAAACGTATGCGACAAGGGGTATCGTGAAGATCAGCGCGGCGGCGGTGACGGACAGGGATTTAAGCGGGCCGCGCAGAAAACGCGGCTTCAGCTTAGGCAGGAACGCCCTGTTCCAGCGCGCGGCGAAGGTTATGATGCCGAACGTCGAGAGGAACGAGAGCCATGTGCCGACCGCGAAGAGGGCGTAAGGGTCGGCCGCCGCTATGACGGCGAGGGCGGCGGCGAGCGCCGCGCGGGAGTCGTAATCGCGTTTTATCAGCAGTGCCGTAAGCACAAGGATATTCATGACGCAGGCGCGTATGGCGGAGGCGGGGAAGCCGACGACGGCCGTGAACAGTATTATGACGGGGATCGTGAACGGCGCGGCGCGGCGTATGCCGCCGAAAAACCAGCCGAACAGGCCGACGATAAATGAGATGTGCAGGCCGGAGATGGCGACGGTGTGGGAGAGCCCCGTCACCGACAGCGCGGAGGTGAACGCCGCGGAGAAGCCGGAGCGGTCGCCCGTTAGCAGCGCGGCCGCGAACGGGGCGGCGCGTTCGCCGAACAGGGCGTATATACGCGCGCGCATGGCGTTTCGGATAACCGCGGGGTACATCAGAAGCGGTACGCGGGCGGCGTGGGTTACGGTCAGCCCGCGGGCCTGCGAGGCGTCGAGCGTGAAATTGCGGTTGTTTGACGTGTTCAGCATGAGATGGGCGGTGATCGCGTCGCCGGGGCGGACGTCGGGCATATCGGGGACGTACAGCGCGATGTCCACGCCGAACGCCTTTGCCGGCACAAGATAGCCGTAGCGGCTTTCACGGGGATAGTCGGCGGCTGTCAGACGCACCTCGCCGCGCTGTCCCGCGCGGTCAAGCGCGGGCTTTATGACAAAATGGTGGCGCAACACCATATGCGCCGCCGCGAAAACTACGGCGGCGGAGAGCAGCACGAGCATCGAGAGATGCGTGCTTTTCAGTTTTGTCATCCCAACGAGCGCGAAAGCTCGCGGCCGCCGATGATGTGGAAATGCAGGTGGAACACCGTCTGGCCGGCCGTTTCGCCGCAGTTGGACACGACGCGGAAGCCGTTGCCGACGCCCTCGGCACGGGCGATGTCCGCGATTTTAGCGAAGATTTTGCCGATCAGCTCGCCGTCGGAGTGGGTTATTTCAGCCGCCGACGCGATGTGGCGCTTTGGGATGACAAGGATATGCGTCGGCGCGACGGGCGAGATGTCGCGGAACGCGAGGATGTCGGAATCCTCATAGACCTTGTTTGACGGGATCTCGCCGCTGATGATTTTGCAGAATACGCAGTCCATGTTTTTTTACCTCTTTGAGCGTTTTTTTAATTGAAAAGCCATAAAGGCGATCAGCAGCAGGTTCATTGCCAACACCGCGATACTGCCCTCAAGCCGGAATGACCCGCCTGAAATCAAAGCGTTTCCCGATAAGCTGCCGTTCCAGATATTCGGGTAATCGTCGGCCATTGACACAACGCCGAAGACAAGGCGCCCCGCGCCGTTCCAAACGAAATGCGCCGTGATGGGAGCCAGAAGGCTTTTTGTATATATCAGCAGCAGGGACACGAATATGCTCATCGTGACGACATTCAAGACGGCGACAACGCCCGCTTCAAAAGCGCCTCCGTGCATTGCCGTGAACAGGACGGTGGTAATTATCACCGCGGCGGCGGTATTATATTTTGCCCTTAACAGCGAAAACAAATATCCGCGGACGAGATAATTCTGCATGACCACATTGAGAAATACCGCGGCGAACCATACCGGAAGATTGTCCACGCTGTTTTTGCCGCCGAAAGCAAACACGCCGGTGATATAAAGAAATAACACAGTTACGCCAAGCCATACACAACCCAGCGCCAAACCAGCGGTCACATTTTTAACGGGGCTTTTGAAAAGCGGGACCTTGATTTTGTTTTTTTCCACCGCCCATACAAATATGCCGGTCGCCAGAAGTATGCCGAATAAGGGTACAGCCTCCCACCAAAGCCTGAGATACGCGGCGTTTCCGTTCAGGAAAGCCGGTTTTTCAACCGACGGGATCGCAAGAACCGCAATGGCCAATCCCCAAAGAATAAAGAAACCGACTGCCTTTCCCGCAATGACAAAATGTTTTTTCAATAACCCCGCCTCCCCTATTACGCGCCGAAGTCTCTACAACATTGTCTTCAACGCGTCGTCGAGCTTTGACGGGTCGCCGCCGCCGCCCATGGCGCTGTCGGGGCGTCCGCCGCCGCCGCCGCCGGTGACGGCGCAGATTTTTTTAACGATGTCCCCTGCTTTTACGCCGTTTGCGACGGCGTTTTTGCCGCAGACCGCCGTGACGGTGAGCCGGTCGTCCAGCGTTGACGCGACGACCGCGACGATGTTCGGGTCTTTGTCGCGCAGATAGTCCCCTATCGCGCGCATGTCCTCGCTGTTCCAAACGCCGCTTTTCAGCGTGACATAGCGCAGGCCGTTTATGCTTTGGGCCGACGCGAAGCCGCGCTCGGCGTCGGCGCGCAGGCCGCCCGTTTTGAAGGATTCGGCTGATTTTCTGAGGGTTTTGATTAGGCTCAGCTGCTGCTCTATCTTGGCGCCCAAGCTCTCGGGAGGCGTTTTTAGGATAGCCGACAGCTCGCTTACGGTTCTGTTCAGGTTATTGTATTCGCGCAGGACCAGCGGGCCGGTCTGCGCCTCGATCCGGCGGACGCCGGAGGCGATGGAGACGTCGCCGCGCATGATGAACGCGCCGATCTCGGCCGTGCTGCGGACATGGGTGCCGCCGCATAGCTCGGCGGAGATGCCGTCCATCTCGACGACGCGGACGATATTGCCGTATTTTTCGCCGAACAGCGCCATCGCGCCTTTTTTGCGCGCGTCGTCCATCGGCATTTCGGAGGCGGCGACGCTCGCGCCCCTGTAGATGTATTCAATGACGCGCTCGCGCACCTCGGACAGCTCGGCGTCGGTCAGGTGGGTGAAGTGGGTGAAGTCGAAGCGCAGCCTGTCCGGCTCGACCAGCGAGCCCGCCTGTTCGGCGTGCGTGCCCAGCACCTCGCGCAGGGCTTTGTGCAACAGGTGTGTGGTGCTGTGGGCGCGCCGTATGGCGGCGCGGCGCTCGGCGTCGAACTTGGCCGACACGGTCATGCCGGCGTTCAGCTCGCCGCTTACCAGCTCGCCGATATGCAGGAATTTGCCGTCCTTGGTCTTTTGGACGCCGGACACCATAAACACGCCGGAGTCGTTTTCTATAACGCCGGTGTCGGCGGTCTGGCCGCCGCTCTCGGCATAAAAAGGCGTGACGTCGAGCAGCACGGCGGTCTTGTCCTCGCCGGCGTCCAGGACGGCCAGCACGGCCGCCGTTTCAGACGGCGAGGTATATCCGGTAAAAACCGTTTCGTCGCCGGGCAGGTCAAGCTCTTCGCCGCCGCTGCCCCATCCGCCGATGTCGCCGCGGGCGGCTCTGGCCCGCTCGCGCTGGGATTGCATGGCCGCGTCGAAAGCGGCGCGGTCGAGCGTCAGGTTTTGTTCCTCAAGCAGCTCCAGCGTCAGCTCGATCGGGAAGCCGTAGGTGTCATAGAGCCTGAAAGCGTCGGCGCCCGGAAAAACGGACTGTCCGGCGGCTTTCAGCCTGTCCGTCATTTCGACGCAGAGCGACAGCCCGGCGTTGACGGTGGCCTCAAAGCGCTCCTCCTCCAGCCTGATGATTTTACAGATATGCCCCTGCTTTTCAATCAGCTCGGGATACGCCGCGCCGCTCTCCCTGACGACGGTTTCGGCGATCTCGCACAGGAAAGGCCGCGTGATGCCCAGCAGCTTGCCGTGGCGGGCGGCGCGGCGCAGCAGGCGGCGCAGCACATAGCCGCGGCCCTCGTTTGACGGCAATACCCCGTCGCAGATCAGCATGACGGTTGAGCGGATGTGGTCGGTTATGATACGCAGCGACACGTCGCCGCGCTCGGACGCGCCGTGCTTTATGCCCGCAAGGTCTTCGGCGTGGCGCATGATCTCGCGCATAGTGTCGATCCCGAACACGCTGTCCGTGCCCTGCACGACGCAGGCAAGGCGTTCCAGCCCGCCGCCGAAGTCTATGTTTTTCTTTGCCAGCGGGGTATAGTTGCCGGCGCCGTCGTTATTGAACTGCGTAAAGACGTTGTTGCCGATTTCCACGAACCGATCGCAGTCGCAGCCGGGGGCGCAATCGGGGCTGCCGCAGCCGTTTTCGGAGCCGCGGTCGTAATAGACCTCGGAGCAGGGACCGCACGGGCCGGAGCCGACGTCCCAGAAATTATCGCCCTTGCCCAGCCTGATCATGCGCTTCAGCGGGATACCGACCTCGTTTACCCAGATGTCCCACGCCTCGTCGTCCTCGAGATAGACCGAGCAGTACAGCAGCTCGGGATCAATGCCCATGACCTCCGTGTAAAACTCCCAGGTCCAGGCGAGGGCTTTGCTTTTGAAATAATCGCCGAACGAGAAGTGGCCCAGCATTTCAAAGAACGTGCAGTGGCGGCTGGTTCTGCCGACTTGCTCGATGTCGATGACGCGCACGCATTTCTGACAGGTCGTGACGCGCGGGTGCGGAGGCGTCTGCTCGCCCGAAAAGTATGGCTTCATGGGCGCCATGCCGGAGTTTATAAGCAGCAGGGAGTTGTCGCCCTGAGGGACCAGCGGAAAACTCGGCAGCCGCAGATGGTCTTTACTCTCGAAGAAGCTGAGGTATTTTTCACGTATTTCGTTTACGCCTGGCTTTTGCATATCGTGTCTACTCCTTAACAGTGATTTGTTCTAGTTGTTTAGTTAATACGGGCACTTGATTTTTAGCTATATCCCAAATAAGCGAGTGGTTTATATCCTCATAGTCATGCACCAGTCTGTGCCGCAGGCCGGAAACGCCTTTCCAGTCGATTTGCGGATTGCCGGATTTCAACTCTTCTCCGGCGACATATGCCAGCTCGCCGATTTGTATTAAACTCAGCGTAACCGCGCGGAAGGTTTTCAGGTCGTTAACAAAGGAAGCCATATCATGACCGTGTATGAAGTCAGTAACTTCGCGGCAATACTGCGTCATTTTCCTCAGTATAACCGTGCCGCTCCTTTTCATAGAGCAAAACCCCTTTCCCTGTAATCTCCCTCATCATGCCGCTGTCGGGCTTGATCTCACGAATATCGAAGAGGTCAACTTTTTTGTGCAGGACCTCCCTCAACTCCTCCGACACTCTGCAAACCCTTAAATAAGGCATTTTTCCGTCCGTATCCATGACGATGTCGATGTCGCTTTTCGGATCGGGATTACCGGCGGCGTATGAACCGAACAGGTATGCCCGTCTGACACCGTTGTTTATGAACACGTTTTCCGTGATTTTGGCGATTTCATCAATTTTATAGATATATCCTTCCATAATCAGCCTCCGAGGGTTTCGTAGAAAGCGCGGTTATCGTTGACGACGCGGTCGTGTTCGGCCTTAGTCCTTGAGAATTTATGCGTATAGTCGTCGGTCAGCGCGTAGAAGTAATAGCTCGTGCTTTCGGGATAGAGCGCGGCGCGGATGGATTCCAGCCCGGGCGCCGAGATGGGGCCGGGCGGCAGGCCGTCGTACAAATAGGTGTTGTACGGGTCGTCGATCTCCAAATCCTCGTACAGAAGGCGCGGCTTGGGCTCGGGCAGGATATACTGGACGGTGGCGTCTATTTGCAGCTTGTCGAAGTTTGAGCTGTTCAGCCGGTTGTGGATGACGGACGCTACCAGCGGGCGCTCGTCGTCGTTGGCAGCCTCCTTCTCGATAAGCGACGCTATGGTGACGATCTCCGAGATCGTCATCTCCAGCTCCCGCGCGCGTTCGCGGTATTCGGGGTTGAATTTGCGGTTGAAGTTGGAGAGCATTTTATTTAGCACCGAAACGGGATTATCGCCGACATAGAAGTCATAGGTGTCGGGGAACAGGAAGCCCTCGAGCCGGTTCTCTATAAACGGTATCGTGCTGAGGAACGAGTATTCGTATTTGTAGTTGTGCGCGGTCTGGCGCAGATCCTCCTCGCTGGCGACGCCGTTTTCGGCGAGCAGGGCGATTATCTGGTTCAGCGTCAGGCCCTCGGGGATTGCTATACGGATCTCCTCAAGCGCCGCCGGTGTGCCGCGCATGTTGTAGACCAGCGCGCGGTAGTCGAACAGCGCGTTGAGCGTGTATTCGCCGGGGTGTATCTTATCGGCGGAATGTGAGACGCGGCAGTATAAGGTAAACAGCCACGAGTGGTCGATGATGCCCTCTTCCCTGAGGGTTTTTGAGAGCTGGTTCAGGTCGAAGCCCTCCTTGACGACGATGGTCGCCTCGTGGTCGGTTTTCATCAGGCCCAGCACGTCCCGCGCGGACTGCCACGCCAGCGCGGCGAGCGCCGCCGATATGCCGACGACGAAGAAAAAATACAGTATGCCGGCCGCGAACCCCGTTACCAGCCTGGGCCGTTCGGGGGACGGGCGCGTTGATTCCTGTTTTGCCATGAATACCTGCCTTTCGTAAGTGCGGCTGTCCGGCCGCAGTCTGCAACTTAGGTCAGCGTTTTTTCGCGTATCTTATAGCACATTTTTTTGCGGACGGCCTCCGCGGCGTTCCAGCCCCTGAGCATCGACACCAGCTTAAACGCGAAATCCAGCGACGAGCCGGCCGCCTGCGCCGTTATTATATGCCGGTCGTGCGTCACCGTTTCGTCGCGCTGGACACGCGCGCCGTTACTCTCAAGGATATGCTCAACGGACGGATAGCATACGGCGCGGCGGTTTTTTAACAGCCCGAGCTTTGCCAGTATCGACGGCGCGCCGCAGATCGCGGCGACAGGGATTCCGGCGGCGTCCGCGTTTTTTACAAGCTCCAGAACGGGCTGGGTTTTATCCAAGGTGACGAAGCCGCCCGAGCCGCCGGGCAGTACGAGCATTTCGCAGCCGTCCAGCGTCACGGCGTCAAGCGGAATGTCCGCCTGAACGGTCAGGCCGTTGGCGGATGTGACGCTCATGCCGGTGACGCCGGCGGTCCGCACCTCTATTCCGGCGCGGCGCATGACGTCCAGCGGGGCGATGGCCTCGATGTCCTCAAATCCGTCGGCGAGAAAGATATATACCATAATTATGACCTCCTGTCAGTTGTACATAGCGTTAAGATATGCTTTTTCGGCGGGCCACGCGGTTGCCATTCCGAAAGGAATTTCTGTCATTGCGGATGATACATCTGTGCCGAAAGCCTCGATTACGCACTTATTCGACAAAATAGCGTATCCGCCGTCAAACACCAGAATATCATCCAGATAGTGGCTCCAGTGGGTGTCCGTCCGTTCGACTCGGGGGCTGACGGCTGCGCGGTAGACGGCGTTTAGCATGGGGATGTCGGAGGGGTTGGCCCTGCGTGCGCGGTCAAGCGGCGGGGTTTTGAACTCGTACTTGTAAAATACCGTCTTGAAGCCGAATTTTTCATAGAAGCCGAACAGCCATGGCTCTGCGGGGATCAATATACAGCAGCCTCCGCCGCTGAGCGCGGCGTTGATCAGGGCCGCCGACTGGCCGCGCCGCCGGTATTCTGGCAGGGTGCCGACGCCGTAGATATACGTCACGTCCGCGCCGTCGCCGCGTTTGAACGGCAGCAGGTGCAGCATACTTGTGACTTGGCCGCCGGTTTCAAAAACAAGCGCTCTGCCATAGAGATTCTTGAAGAAAAAACCGGCAAAGGCCCTGTCCTCTGGGAAGCAGGCGTCCCATATCCCGCGCATGGCGGGCATGTCGGCGGGCTGTGAGTACCGGATCATGACGGCGCGCCGGGGGCGTCATGCCCTACATAGACCGCCTTGTATTTTTCAAGGAGGGCGCAGGGGTGGTATGAGAGCTTGGCTTTTCTTAGGTTTTCAAGCCCCAGATCCTCCTCGCGGTTGATATATTTTATATCCGGCGTGAGATTGTGCCGGAGAAACTCGCGGTTGATCATCGGGTAGCTGCCGGTCACGTCATAATCGGCTTTTTCTATGTGTATCTCGATTGTGTCGCAGCCCACGCGGGAGGCGACCGTGAACGCCACGACCTTGCCGTTTGCTCTCAGCAGCCCGCCTTTGGCATTCAGGTTGTCAAGGTTATAGAGCATTATCGCTATACATGTGGCCTCTTCCTGCAAGCTGATGTTTGTGTCGCAGCCGTTTTTTCGGCACCACCGGTCCTGAAACGCCCAGACGTCGTTGAGGTTGGCGTTGGTGATCTCCTCGTATTGCCAGTCGTTTTCGCGCATAAAGCGGGCTATGAAGTTGCGCTTGGAGTGATATTTCTTGCCGGGCAGCTCCAAGAGGTCCTGCGCGTTGTAGAGATAGTCGGCGTAATTGCGGCTCTCGGTGAACACAAAGCCCTTGCCGTCGATCAGCGCCTTTTGCTCGGGGTTCACCGCGATCATCTTTAACGGGATGCCGCGCGCTTTGGCGTCGGCCTCCATCAGCGCGACGGCGCGTCCGGCCAGCTCGGCGCTCATCGGCTCAAGACTGAGCGGGAAGAGATAATGGCGGTCTTCGTTGTTCATGAAACGGAAGAACAGGCCGTCGTGCTCGCATATGTGCATCCTGTTCTTGTGCATCCAGCCGAATATCGCCGCGAACGAGCTTTCGCCGGAGCGCATATCCTTTGCGTAGCGGCGGTAGGTGTCGCCGTCGCTCAGCCTCATGGGTTTGAATTCTAACATATAATCTCCCTGATATAACGGTAAATTTCTTCGTGTATGTCGTTCTCGGAGCGCAGACGCCCGTCCCCGCCGATACAGCCGACGCGCCGCCAGCCGTAAAGCGCGGCCGCCTGCAAGGCGCTCTCCCTGCAAAGACGGAGGTAATCCGTGTCGCGCTCGTGTATATCCTTCCCTTCGCCGCGCCCGCTCAGCAGCTCCTGCACGGCGTCCGAGGGGATGTCGAGCAGTATCGTCAGGTCGGGCTTAGGCAGTCCAAGCAGCTCGTACTCAAAGGTAAAGAGCCAGCTAAAGAAAGCCTCGCGCCGTTCGGGCGGGAACTTGGAGCCGTGGTGGGTGGCGTTGGAGGTGGTGTAGCGGTCAGAGACGATGAGAGTCCCCTGTTCGTATATGCCGCGCCAGTCCTCAAGGTACGACGATATGCGGTCCACGGAGAAAAACGACGACGCGGCATAGGGGTTGACGTCGCCGGGCTTTTTGCCGAACGCGCCCTGAAGATATAGCTTTGCGAGCTGGCCGCCGGGACGGCCGTAGCGCGGGAAGTCCAGCGCGTGATATACAAAGCCGTCGGCGGTCAGGCGGCTTTTCAGGAGTGCGAGCTGTGTGGATTTGCCGGAGCCGTCGATGCCTTCTATAACAATCAGCATTTCTTTTTTTCCGCCTTTCGCTGTCTGTTGACCGCCGGATAAAACCGCCGGAGCTTCAGCACGCGCCCGAAACGCGAGGGCTGCCTGAGCATGCGGTAGAGCCATTCCAGCCTGAGCGCGATAAAGGGCTTGGGCGCGCGCTTCAGCTTGCCGGACCATATATCCAGACAGCCGCCCAGCCCTATCATCAGGCAGCCGCCCAGAGCGCTCTTGTTATCGAGCATGAAAATCTCCTGCCTCGGGGAGCCCAAACACACAAACAGCACGTCCGGCGAACACTCGCGGATATGTTCCAGCACGGCGGCCTCGTCTTTATAGAAGCCGTTTTGCGTGCCGGCTATTACAATGCCGTATTTCCTGCTCAGCCGCCGGCCCGCCGCTCTCGCCACGCCCTCTTTAGCGCCGAGCAAATAGAAGCGTTTGCCGTTGCAGGCGGCCATAAGCGCCTCGGCGAAATCGAAGCCGGTAACGCGCTCCTTCAGCGGGCGGCCCAGCTTTTTAGCGGCGCGGACGACGCTCACGCCGTCGGGCAGAATCAAATCGGCGCTTGTCAGAGCGAGACGCGCGTGGGCGTCGTGGGCGGTATTTAACAGTATCTCGGCGTTGGGGGTGACGACATAGCCGCCGGGCCTGTCCAGCAGGGCGAGCGCGCGGGAGACGGCCTGCGACAGCGTGACGTTGTCGAAATCCACGCCCAGTACGTTCACGCTCATACTTCGTGACGCTTCATCAGCGTAAGGGCGGTTTTGGACAGCCCATAGACGGCGAGCGCAAGCAGCGGGAGCTGTATGGCGTTGCTGATAAGGCGCGTACTTGAGTAGAACGCGGCGGGCGCGGCGCCGAACTGGATGACCCGCCACAGATGATTGAGCCCGAAGTTGATAAAAACGGCGTTGCAGAGCTGCGCGCAGACGACGCGCCAAAGCCTGACCGGCTTGTTGTACTGCCACAGCGCGTATATCAGGCAGGACAGCATAAGGCTGAGCGCGTAGCCCGGGAAATAAGGCCCCGCCGCGGGAGGGAGCAGAAAATTTATGGTGTCGGCTGCAAAGCCCATCAGGAGGGCGGCGACGGGACCCAGAGTCACCGCGCCGACGGCCAGCGGGATAAAATACAGGCTGAGAAATTTTTGCTGGGGGGTTATCATAATGACCAGCGGCGCCAGTGCCGCCGACAAGGCGACCAGCAGGCCCATGAGTACGATTTTTTTTGTTGTGAACGTGTTTTTCAGCATATGTCGCTCCCGTTTTCTAAGTTACCATAATAATACACCAATCTTTGGAAAAAGTCAAGGGCGGTCACGGCGGGACATGCGGGCGAAGCTCACGCGTCACCCGAACAGCGAGCCCGCCTCCCCCACTATGCCGGTGACATGCTCATAGGCTTCGCGGTTGCGCGCGAAATCGCGCTCGGAGACGAAGAAATCCGGATCATCCAGATATTCGCCGCTGGACAGCAGCTTGTAGTAAACGCCGGTCGCGGACGCGCTGTCGGCATAGCGCAGGATAAAGAGCGGCAGATAGCTGACGTTTGTTATCACGGGGACGCCGCCGCCGTCGCGCTCAACGGATGCGCTGACCAGCATGGTGTACTGGGTCTTGCGGATGGGAACCTCCATGTCGTTCTGGTCGGCGAAAAAGTTGCCGAGGGAATAGATGATAAGCCCCGTCCTGCCGTCCTCCGCCGTGTACATCTCGACCGGCTGTACGCAATGCGAATGATGGCCCATAATCACATCTGCGCCGTTTTCGATCAGCATACGCGCGATCTGCTTCTGCGTTTCGCTCGGAGCGTTGACGTATTCCAGCCCCCAGTGCAGGCTGACGACGACAAACTCGGCGCCCGCCTCGCGGCAGCGCGCGACGTCCGCGGCGACGCGCTTCGAGCCCTCCATACTGTGCTGGAACACATTGGCGGCGTAATCGCGCTTGTCGTCGGGAACCCACGAGTCAAGGCCGTTGAGTGAGTCGGTGTAGGCGACGACGCCGAAGGTTATCCCGTTGATCTCCCTGAGATAGAAGGTCTCCTCCGGAGTTTCGGAGGTGCCGGTGTGGGCGGCGCCGGCCCTGCCGAAATTGGCGAGCGTGGCTCTAAGCCCGTCCCAGCCCTTGTCAAAGCAGTGATTGTTGGCGTTGACGAACAGATTAAAGCCCATATCGCGCACGGCCTCAAGTATCTCATATGGCGCGTTGAACAGCGGGTAGGTGGAGATATTCCTGTTATCGCCGAACACGTCGATGGGCGTTTCGATGTTGACAATATTCAAATCGCCCGTTATATACCTTGAAATTTCAGTGAAATAGGGGTTGAAATCATATTTACCGTCGCCAATCAGCGCTGTCCGTATCACCTTTGAGTGCAACAGAACATCGCCCGCGAAATTCAGCGTCACCGGCGGCGGCGGCGGCTCGGGCGTAGGTTCAGGCGTAGGCTCGGGAGTCGGCGCAGGCGTAGCAAGCGCCTCCGGCGCAGACGACAGCTCGGGCGTGGTCTGCGGCGCGGACACGGGCTCAAACGGGGCGGAACACCCCATCAATATAATCAATAAAAAAATGAACGGCAGCCTCGACATCACATCACCACTGTTAATTGCTAATTGACCATTGTTAATTGTTAATTGTACAAACGGCATACGCGGCCATACCCTTTTCGCCGCCCGTTATGCCCAGCCCCTCCTCCGTCGTCGCCTTAACGCCGACCTGCTCGGGGCTTATATCCAGCGCTGCCGCTATGTTTTCCCGCATTTGAGAAATGTATCCGGCGAGCTTAGGCTTTTCCGCAGCGACGGTGGAATCTATGTTCCCGATGGTATAACCGGCGGCCTTCAGCTTCAGGGCGGTCTGTCTGAGCAGCTCTATGCTGTCGGCGTCTTTGTACCTCTCGTCGCCGTCGGGGAACAGCTGCCCGATGTCGCCCAGCGCCGCCGCGCCCAGCAGCGCGTCGATGACGGCGTGGGTCAGCACATCCGCGTCGGAGTGGCCCCAAAGCCCCAGCGGGTGCGGTATTTCGACGCCGCCGAGGATGAGCCTGCGTCCGGCGGCAAGCCTGTGTACGTCGTAACCGTGCCCTATTCTCATGTGAATGCCCTTGAGGCTATCAGCGCTTCGGCAAAGAGAAGGTCCTCCGGTACGGTTATTTTTATGTTTGCCTCGTCCCCCGGGACGCTCTGGATCCGTTTGCCCAGGCGCTCGACCGCCTGCGCGTCGTCGGTGACATCCATGGACTTTGTGAGCGCGCCCTTTATAAGCCCCAGCTCGAATACCTGCGGCGTCTGCGCCGCGCCGAGAGAGCCGCGTTCGGGCGTCGAGATTACTGCGGCGCCGTCCATCAGCTTAACGGTGTCCTTCAGCGGCACTATGGGCATCGCCGCGCCGTGCTTCACCGCGCAGCGGACGACCTCGGAGATGAGCGACGGTCTGACAAGCGGGCGCGCGCCGTCGTGTATCGCGGCGAACTCCGCTTCCGGCGGGGCGTTCAGCAGGGCCTTGTAGACCGATTCGGCGCGCGTTTCGCCGCCGCGCAGGACAGTGACCGCCTTTGTTACGCCGTATTCTTTGCATATATCTCCGATCGGGACTATGGACTCGCTCGACGCCGCCACGACGATGTCGGTTATATCCACGCACTGCTCGAACGCGAGCAGCGTCAGCGCGATAACGGGCGTACCTGCTATAAGTGAGAACAGCTTATCCCCGCCGCCCATGCGCGAAGAAGAACCCGCCGCCGCGATCACAGCGGTAACATGCGGGCGTTTTTGCTTATTCTTTTTAGCGAACAGACCCATCAGCCCACCATGGCCTTGTTGACGCGCCGTTCGATCTCCTCGAAGCTGGAGCTTTGGGCAAGAACAATCTCAGAAATGAGAATTATCTTGGCGGAGTGGAGCATTTTGCGTTCGCCGGTGGACAGGCCGTGCTGCTTCTCGCGGCACATAAGCCCCTTGACGACCTTGGCGACTTCGGCCAGATCGCCGCTTTTGATACGCACCATGTTTTCGCGGTAGCGTTTGTTCCAGTTGGCGGTCATGTCAGCGTCGATCTCGCCGAAGCTGCATATAAGCTCCTCCGCCTGCTTGGAGTTGATGATGCGGCGCACGCCGATACAGTCGGAATTACTTGTGGGTATCATGACAAGCATACTCCCGACGGGCATTTTGAACACATAGTATTCCTTACTCTTGCCGTCTACCTTCTGGAATATAATGTTTTCGACAACGCCCGCGCCGTGCATCGGATGCACTATCTTATCGCCAACAGCATACATATAAGCTACTCCCCCAAAAAATTCATCCTTCTCCTTTATTATACAACAAACAATTGGTTTTTACAAGGGCCTGTATTAATATTTTTTAGTTTATATTACGACATGATTTGACGGCTATACCATGACGGCGCCGCCGCTCACGGGAAGGCATACGCCGGTGATAAAAGACGACAGATCGGACGCCAGAAACAGCACGGCGTTTGCTATCTCCTGATCAGTGCCGCGGCGCGCCAGCGGTACGGCGGCGGAATATTCGGGGGCGAGCTCCGTGTTCTGCTCCCTGTCATTGTCGCTTATCGTCCAGCCCGGAGCGACCTGATTGACCGTTATGCCGCTTGCCCCGACCTCCTTTGCCAGTACGCGGTACAGGCCGTCCATGCCGCGTTTCGCGGAGGCGTAAGCGCCCGAGCCCGCGCCGCACAGCGCCGAGCATTCGGTGTTGATACCGATGAAGCGGCCGCCGCCCTTTTTTATCATGGCGGGCATAAACGCCTTTGCGGTCAGGACGCTCTGCATCACGCAGGAGTCGAACTGGCTTTGGAAGTCTTTCAGGTTCTGGTCCAGAACCGTCGTCCACTTGTACTGTATGACCGCGTTGTTGACGACGATGTCCGCGTCGCCCAGCGCGGCGCTTATTTGGCCGCGCATACGGTTGACCGAGACTTCAGCCGTAATGTCCGCCTGTACGGCGAACGCGCGGCCGCCCGCCTCGGTGATTTCGTCCGCGAGCCGCTCCGCCGTTTCCCTGCTGTTCAGGTAATGGACGGCGACGGCGGCGCCCCGGGAGGCTAGCGTACGGGCCATTACGCGCCCCAGCTGTCCCGCCGCTCCGGTCACGACGGCGACTTTGCCGCTCAGGTTGATTTCCAATTCGGTATCCCCCTCTCATGAAAATGTTTCACGTGAAACATTTTTCGGGTGCGACATTTACTGACATTTGCACTCTCTCCTCACCAGCGCGAGGAGCTTGTCTGATTCCTCTTCGGGTATCCATTCATGCAGCCGCGCGGCGGCGACCGGCAGCTCCCACTTCTTTATATCGGCGGGGTCGGCGCCGGTCAGCTTTATGTACTCGCGCAGATAGCGCCCGGAAATATCCCGTTTGAGTTTGCCGGTCAAGCGGCTGATGAAGACAGGGAGGCCCGGTATCTCGGAATAGCCCAGTATCAGCAGCGTTCTGGCGACATCCGCCGGAGGGTCGCCGGCGCACGCGGTCATCCAATCGATGACGTAGAGCCTGCCTTTCGAGATCATAATATTGCCGGGGTGGAAATCGAAATGGCAGACGGCGGCGCCGTCCGGCAGGGCTTCGAGATACTCAAGGACGAACCGCTTTTCCCGCGCGGTCAGGCGGGGCGCGTTTTCGATGTCACGCCTCAGCTTTTGCTTCAGCGTTTCCGCCATAGTGTGGGCGACCTTGTGTATTGAGGCGTGGCATTCGGCGAACATTTTGCAGTACATGTCCGAGCGCCAGAGCTTTAACAGCATCAGCTTTAGCAGGGTCACTCCGTTTACGCGCTCATATACCGCGCCGGGCCTGCCGTCGATGCTGACCGTTTCGTATGGCTCGGGCGCGATTTTAAGGGCTTCGTAAGCGGCCCGCGTGGTTTCAAACTCGGGCGCGCACATGCCGTCGGGCAGCTCGCGGCGATACAGCTTCAGGATTTTGCCGGTGCCCCACTCGAATATCTCGGCAGTGTAGCCCTGGCCGATCAGCTTACCTTTCATTCCGGCCCGGAGGTCACGAATTCATGCCCAGCTGAAGCGCCTGTATGTTCTTGTCAAACAGCGCCTTTTTTCTGGGCGGCACGGTCTTTTCCATCGCCGCCTTGGCGGTGTCGAGCGTACAAAGGCCTGTTTCTTTGATGAGCTTGCCGGTCATGATGATATTGGCGGCCAGTCCGAGCTCCTCCGCTGTTTTGGTGGCGGAGAGTCCGAAGGTTTCGACATCCGCGCGCGCGGGGCCGCGGCTAACGAGAGAGGTGTCAACAAAAATCTTGGCGCCGGGACGCGCCGCCGGCTCGAATTTGTCATACGAGGGCAGGTTCATCGCCAGTAGCAGATCGGGCGACAGCACGATGGGCGAGCCGACCGGCGTTTCGCTGATGATTACGCCGCAGTTGGCGGTGCCGCCGCGCATCTCGGGGCCGTATGACGGCAGCCAGCTGACCTCGCAGCCGCTCAGCATACCGATATACGCGATGAATTTGCCGGCGAACAGCACGCCCTGTCCGCCGAAGCCGGCGAGCAGTATTGAATGGTTCATTATTTATCCACCTCATTAAACATATTTGGAATCCCGCAGAGGGACAAAACACCCGCCGCCTGCGGGCGGCACCCTCTTTGCTAAAGAGGGCAAGAGATAACGCGTTTCTACAGTTCCTCCGCGGAGCGGTCTTTATAGACGCCCAGCGGGTAGTACGGCATCATGTTATCTCTCAGCCAGTCCAGGGCTTTTACGGGGGTGAGGCCCCAGTTGGTCGGGCATGTCGATAAGACCTCCACCAGCGAGAAGCCCTTGCCGTCTACTTGGTTCTGGAAGGCTTTTTTGATCGCGGCCTTGGCCTTTCTGATGTTCGGCACGCTGTCAACGGCGACGCGCTCGCAGTATGCGGTGCCTTGCAGAGAGGCCAGCATTTCGCAGACATGCACGGGGAAGCCGGCAGTCGTTGTGTCCCTGCCGTAGGGGGAGGTCTGCGTCACCTGACCGGGCATGGTTGTGGGCGCCATCTGGCCGCCGGTCATGCCGTAGATCGCGTTGTTGACGAAGATGATCGTGATGTTCTCGCCTCTGGCGGCGGCGTGGACGGTTTCGGCTGTGCCTATGGCGGCGAGGTCGCCGTCGCCCTGATAGGTAAAGACTATATTATCGGGGTTCGCGCGCTTGACGCCGGTTGCCACGGCGGGGGCGCGCCCGTGCGCCGACTGTACCATGTCGCAGGCAAAGAAGTTATACGCCAGCACCGCGCAGCCGACGGGCGCGATACCGACAGTCCTGCCGGTCAGCTCCAGCTCGTCGAGCGTTTCGGCGACCAGACGGTGGATAATGCCGTGGGTGCAGCCCGGGCAGTAGCTGGTGGGCATATCTGTAAGCGCGTTCGGGCGCTGAAATACCGTTTTCATCGCAAGACCTCCTCTATACTCTTCAATACTTCCTCCGGCGAGGGTACCATGCCGCCCGTGCGGAAGCAAAGATTAACGGGCTTTTTGCAGCGCGCCGCCAGCTCGACGTCCTGTATCATCTGGCCCATGCTCATCTCGACGACGGTGAACGCTTTTACCCTGTCCGCCGCCTCCAGAATCGCGTCGGACGGGAACGGCCACAGCGTAATCGGGCGGATAAGCCCCGCCCTGATACCTTTGGCGCGCGCCATTTCGACGGCGTTGCGCGATATGCGCGACGCAGCGCCGTAGGCGACGACGCAGATTTCGGCGTCGTCTGTTTTATAAAGCTCGCAGCGGGTTTCATTCCGTTTTATCTCGTCGTAGCGCTCGAAGCGGGCGATGTTTACCTTTTCCAGCAGCTCGGGGCTGAGATACAGGGAGTTGACTATGTTTTTCGGTCTGGCGCCTTTGGTGCCGGTCACGGCCCATGGCTTTTCCGCCGGAGCTTTAGTTTCGGGCGCGATCAGCGCTACGGGCTCCATCATCTGGCCCAGTATGCCGTCGGTGAGCAGCATGACGGTGACGCGGTATTTCTCGGCTATATCGAACGCCGCGAAGGTGTAGTCAACCATCTCCTGAATACTGTTCGGCGCGAATACGACGGTGTGGAAGTCGCCGTGGCCGCCGCCCTTTACGGCCATAAAGTAGTCGGCCTGAGAGGGCTGTATGCCGCCGAGACCCGGCCCGGCGCGCTGGACATTAACGAGCACCGCGGGCAGGTCGCAACCCGCCAGATATGAAAGCCCCTCGCTTTTAAGCGCGATGCCGGGGCTTGAGCTGGAGGTCATGGCGCGCACGCCGGCCGCCGCCGCGCCGATGACCATGTTGATCGCGGCGATCTCGCTTTCGGCCTGAAGGTAAGTGCCGCCGACCCGCGGCATCCGCTGTGACATATACGCGGCCAGCTCGTTCTGCGGCGTTATCGGATACCCGAAGAAATGCTTGCAGCCCGCCATAACGGCGGCCTCGGCAATCGCCTCGTTGCCTTTCATCAATACTTTTTCCATGTAATTATAATTCTCCCTTCCAATGTGTTCGGACGACCGGGGATTTGGGGGCGGCCCCCCATCATTGCGGGACGTCGGGGACGCCGTCCCCTGCGGGGTTTGGGGGCGGGTAAAACACCCGGCCCTGCGGGCCACCCTCTTTACGAAAGAGGGCAGTTTTTTTGAGGGACGTCGGGGCGCCTGCCCCTACCGTTCGACGGTGATCACGACGTCGGGGCACATCTGCGCGCAGAACGCGCAGCCGATGCACGCGGCCATATCGACGCACTCGGCGACATGGAACCCCTTGTTGTTATATCTGTCCGCGCTCATGACTATTATGCCCTTGGGACATGCCTCTACGCACAGCGCGCAGCCCTTGCACCGCTCCTCGCGGAATGTTATTTTTGCCACTATTATGAGCCTCCTTTATAACTTCCATGCTTTTTTGGGGTAAATTATTAACTTAAACGGCGACGGGACATTTTGGGATACCTCATCGTAAAGCCGTTCGCAGACGGCGGTCATTACGACCGGCAGGCCGCTTGCCGCGGATACCTCGGCGGCGTAAGTATTTGACGAGATGATGTCTTCCGGCGTGGTTTCGGCGCCGAGATTGGAGTTGTTTATCAGCCCGTTTACCTTGACGCGGGACGCCGCCTCGATACCGCGCATGACGGACAGCGCGCCGTCAACGGCCGAGGTCATAGGGCGGAAGCGGTTTATGACCATCCACACGGACGCGCCACCGAGATTGCCGGCGTAGCGTCCCAGCGCCAGCGCTCCCCTGTCGTCGCCGCCGACGTCGAATACCGCGCGCGCTTCGGGGTCGTCGAACGCCGCCTGAGCCGCCGGCGGTATGACCGACGCGTCGAGGCTGCTTCCGGCAAATTCCGAGGCGATAAGCCTGACGCCGCGCGATTTGAGCGGCTCTGAGCTGTCGGAGGCGCGGAAATACGGATTCACGATGTCAAGGTCGGCCAGTATGACGTTTTTGTGTAAATCCGCCAAGCGCAGCGCGTAGTTGACGGCGAACTGGGTCTTGCCGCTACCGTAATGCCCAAGAATAACGGTTACTTTACCCATAGACCTCCAAAAAGCGCGCCATACGGCGCGCGAGAACCGATGACATTGATTTATAATGAGATGATTTTTTCCTCGTCGATTATCTGGATTGTGGAGTTGTCCTTTTCGCGCTTGCCCAGATTTCTGATATATTGCGTCATTTCGGTAAGGCCGGGCATCTCCAGCATACGATCGACGTATTCGACGGAGACTATCTCGTCTACTATGATGCCCTTGACTACGCCGTCTACCTCCAGCACGACGATCATCTCGCGGGAATCGCCGTCGAGCACGTTCGGAGGAAGCCCGAACAGCATCCGCAAATCAATAAGGGAAATCATGTCGCCGCGGAAATTGGTAATGCCGCGCGCGTAGATCGGGCTGTCCACCAGCGGGGTGGTCGCGTTTAATATCTCGATAGACAGCACATGCTTGCTGAAAATAGCGTAGACGACATCGCCGACGGAAAACAGAACCCAAGGGAAATCGCCGGACACCGGAGCAAGCTCTTCTTCCTGTGCCTCCAGCTCTTCGGTTGACAGTAACGCCGTGGTTTCGCTCATGGTACACCCTCCCGATAAAACGGTTAGCTTGTGTCATAGGTTATTATACCGCGTTTTTAACGGAAATGCAAGCATTAAATTTTATATTGGGGAAAAATGTTTGCGGGGATTAAGAAAATTTATTAAAAAAACACTTGACAACGGAAATTTATATGTTATACTGTTGGCATAAGGCCGTCGCAGGCTATAATATTGATTATTTGTTTTATTTGTTTTCCCCCTCATTCTTCCATACCCAACTTCTTAAATGCAGAAAGCATGGCTTACCCCGCCATGCTTTCCGCATGTTTATTTATGTATGGCGTCCTTACGGCAAAGCCGGGGAATATCTGACCATAATCAGCGCGTCCTCGCGGGGTTTGTCGTAATAGCCCTTGCGACGGCCCAGCGCTGCGAACCCGAAGCTCCCGTAAAGGGATATGGCGGCGGCGTTGCTCTCGCGCACCTCCAGCGTGTACAGCTTTAAGTTATCGGCCAGCAGCAGCCCGACCAGCGCGCGCGCGATACCGGCGCGCCGGAACTCCGGCAGGACCGCGATATTGGTGATATGCCCCTCGTCCACGGCGATACGCAGTCCGGCGTAGCCGACGAGGGTGCCGCCGGTGAACGCGCCCCAGTAATACGCGCAGTCAAGGTTCAGCTCGCTGTCGCACGCAAGAAACGACCACGGCAGCGAAAAGCAGCGGCCTTCGATTTCGGACATGGCCTTCGCGTGGGCGGGGGTAAGCCTAGAAAAGCGACAGCTGTTCATTTTCTTCGCGGGGCGCGCGGTGCAGGTCGGCCGCGGCCAGAAACTTTTTGAAGTTGAGTTTTTTATAGAATTCGGTTAGATCGCGCGGGGGCGCGGCGTCCAGCAGCTCTATCGGGGCGTTTATGTCGATGCGGGCCAGCTCGCGGCTGAGATACGCCGCGCCGTTTTCGAGCTTGGCTTTCAGTGAGGGCGTCAGGCCGTCAAGGCTGGAATAGATTGTCTCCAGATTCCCGAAGCGGCGCATAAGGTCGAGCGCGGTTTTCTCGCCCACTCCGGCGACGCCGGGGATATTGTCGGACTTGTCACCCATCAGCGCCTTGAGGTCGATCAGCTGCGCGGGGGTAAGCCCGTAGGTTTCAAAGATAACCTCCGGTGTATACAGCTTTGTTTCGGTGCGGCCCATGCGCGAGGAAACATGCAGGACGGAGACGCGCTCGGATACAAGCTGGAACGCGTCCCTGTCGCCGGTGACGATAACGCAGTCGTGTCCGGCGTTTTCGCAGAGGCGCCCGAGCGCGCCCAGCAGGTCGTCGGCCTCATAGCCCTCCAGCGCGTATCTGACGATACCGCATAGGTCGAGGTACTCGTTATAAAGCGGCAGCTGGGCCGCCAGCCC
>WRMG01000020.1 GCA_009777255.1 Oscillospiraceae bacterium
GCCTCGCACGAACTGAAGACCCCGCTCGCGTCGATGCGCCTGCTCGCCGACTCCGTCATACTCACCGAGGACATGCCGCTGCCCGACGTGCGCGAGTTCGTCGGCGACATCGGCGACGAGATCGACAGGCTCACGCGCATGACCGAAAAGCTGATGCTTCTCACAAAGCTCGACTCAAAAATATCGCCCGCAAGGCAGCGCGTCGAGCTGGCGCCGCTGATACTGCGCGCGCGCCATATGCTTATGCCGCTGGCGAACGCCAAAGCGGTGACCATACGCTGCGAGCTGGAAGAATCATGCTGCATCCTCGCCGACGAGGACGATATTTACCAGGTGATGTTCAACCTGATGGAGAACGCGATCAAGTACAACAAGCACGGCGGCGAGGTGAGCGTATACATGTTCCCTGACGGCGGGAGCGTCGTCGCGCACGTGGACGATACGGGCATCGGCATCCCCGAGGAGGACATACCGCGCCTTTACGAGCGCTTCTACCGCGTGGACAAGACCAGAGCGCGCGAGGCCGGCGGCGCCGGGCTGGGGCTGAGCATAGTCAACGACATGGTGTCGCGCTACGGCGGCCAGATCGGCGTGGTCAGCGAAAAGGACAAAGGCACCCGCTTCACCCTGCATTTCTCCGCCTGCGCACCATCTGCGGACTAACCTATAACATCGTCCATCGGAATCCGCTTGCCGCTATCCTGCGCCTTGCGTTTAGAGATAACCGCGGCGATCTCCGAGTGTTCCAAGTCTTCGAGCAGATGAAATAACCGCTCATATCTCGAAATATCCATCATCACAATATCGGGCCGGTTATTTTTGAAAATAAAGGTCGTACCAAGCTCCTTAGTCTTGTCACATGTCGCCTTGAAGCGCTTAGTCGCTTCGGTTATCGGTATTATTGCGTCGGCTTGAATATTCATTCCTGCTCCTCCTTACCGGTTTTAACGGTATATACATAATAACATAAGCCATCACAAATGTCAACAATCATTAAAATAATTATTCTAACTATTATAGGGATTATTATACATGAAAATAACGGAAGTGTTTTTTACGGAATTATCAAAGGCCGACTACAACGCGCTGTGCCCGAAGCTGCGCGTGGAGTGTTCGGCTTTACTGAGGAAGCTGCGGCGAGTCGGCGGTTCCCTTGGAATACCGCTTGAGAACAAGAACGGCAGGGACTTACGCGGTTATTACAAGCTGTATTTCGATAAAGCGCGCCACAGGATTATTTATACAATAGCGGATGAGAAGATAGAGATAACCGCGGTTGGCGAAACGCTCAGAGAAACCTTGGAAATAACAGGAATCGGCAAACGTGACCGCGAATATATTTATGAGTTGATAAGCCAGCGAATATCCGAAATAAACGAAATATAAAATAAAATCAGACGACATTTCCCCGCGCTGATAGGGGACTACAAACCTAAGGGAAATCACCCTTAGGACCGCCGGAGGGGTCACCCCTGGCGTGTTTTTCCGCCTTATTTTGATATTTTGGAAATATTTTTGCAAAAAGTATTGACAACACAAAAAAAAACACATATAATGGCTCTGGTGTTGGAGGGTAGCCCCGCCAAAACCAAAAAAATATGAATGCCCTGTGTAGCTTAACTCTCCAGAGCGCGTCGTGAGGTGTCGGTGAAAATCCGTCCAAGGGCAAAGTCAAAGTGAGGTATAAACCAATGTACGAGGACAAGACACTAAAGTGTAAGGAATGCGGAGAAGATTTCGTATTCACTTCCGGCGAGCAGGAGTTTTATGCTGAGCGCGGTTTTATGAATGAACCCCAGCGCTGCAAAAACTGCCGTGACGCGCGCAAGAGCGCGTCGAGGGCGCCCCGTGAGTTCTTCTCGGCGACCTGCGCGTCGTGCGGGACCGAGGCGAAAGTGCCTTTCGAGCCCAAGACGGATCGTCCGGTCTATTGCAGCGATTGCTTCGCGCGCATGAGAGAAAACGGCTGAATCGTCAACGAAAACGTCCGCTGAAAGGCGGACGTTTTTTGTGTTCATTCGCACCCCTGCGAACCCGCGTTTTCCCTGTCGTAGGGCGCGACGCCCTCGGCGCGCCGTTTTTACATACGTGGCAAAATTTACACGGGACGCCGAGGGCGTCGTCCCCTACACGAAAGGGGGCAGGGGAAAATGTTTCACGTGAAACATTTTTGGGGTGCGACATTTTGCGACATCGGCGCGCACATTAAAAACGCACGGACGCGCATTGCGCGCCCCTACATGCACCACGCATACCGTCCCGTTGTAGGGGCGGCCGCCCCCGACCGCCCGCGTTTTCCCCGTCATACGGCGCGGCATCCCTGACGCGCCGTGGCGCAACGGCAATATAACAACGGACGCGCAATGCGCGCCCCTACGGGCACCACGCATACCGTCCCGTTGTAGGGGCGGTCGCCCCCGACCGCCCGCGTTTCCCCCCCCGTCGCAGGGCGCGGTATCCCTGACGCGCCGTTTTTACATGCGTGGCAAAATTTACACGGGACGCCGAGGGCGTCGTCCCCTACACGAAAGGGGGCAGGGGAAAAATGTTTCACGTGAAACAATTGCCATAATGATTATACTGTGATATAATACTTTGGAATCTTTTATTACGCTTGGAGGTAACCGCCATGAAATCTATCACCAAAGACTCCATCATCGGCGATATTCTCGCGCTCGACGGCGGCACCGCGCAGTTTTTCCTTGAAGCGGGGATGCACTGCCTGGGATGTCCGTCCGCACGCGCCGAAACTCTTGAGGAGGCCTGCGCCGTCCACGGCCAGGACGCCGACGCGCTGACGGCAAAGCTAAACGCCTATTTAGCGGGCTTATAAAAGGCAGGGCGTCTGCCCGCCGCCCCCTCCGCAGGGGGTTCAGGATATGGAGGGTTATACTTGTTCAGGCAGCTAACGCGCTTACCTGCCCGTCTTGCAAACTTTTTGGGGCTTGCTTATTTGTCGCGCGAATTTCTGACGTTCCTGCGTATGCACGGCTTCTTCGTGCTGGCGGTCAACCTCTCCGGTATATTCATCGGCACGTTTATGCTGCAATCCGGCGGCGACATGTTCATCGTCGGAGTGTTTTACATGCTGTGCTTCTTATTCGAGGGCGCCATATACTTCATAATCCCATGGCTGCTTAATAAGCTCAGCCCCACCGCGCTGTCGCGTATCGGCCTTGTGTTTTACACCTGCTCGTATATCACGCTGCTCACGCTGCGTGACGACGCCGTCCGCGTCTTTCCGCTTATCGCGCTGCTCTCGGCCACGGGCGCGTGCTTTTACTGGGTGCCATATCACATATACACCGTGCAGTACACGCATCTGGGCAACCGCCAGCAGGGGATGTCGCTGACCGGCGTTGTGTCGAACCTTATCGTGCTGCTCACGCCGCCGATCTCCGGCTCGGTTATCTATTTCCTGCCCGGAATGAACGGCTATGTCGCGGTATTCTTCGTGTCCGTGCTGATGTTCGCCGCCGCCGCGCTCACAACCCGCGGTATGCCGTCGCGCCCCTCCGGCCAGACCGGCAACCCGCTCCTGCGCCTGATAAAGAACGACCTGCGCGACAGGCTGGTGTCCGGGCTGCTGCTGGCGCATATCTTTTACGGCGTGCGCGAGGGCCTGTTCATGTATTACCTGAACCTGCTCGTTTTCCGCACGACCGCCAGCGAGTTCGTCATGGGCATCAACACCACGGGCCGCGGCATACTAATCATGGTTACATACATGCTGATCGCCAGATACAACACCCCGCGCGTCCGCAGGTTCGCCGTCATCGGCGCGGGACTGATCGCGCTGCTGCTGTCCGGCGGCGCGGCGCTCTATTTCACGGCGTTTACCGTTATCGCGCTCAGCCTGCTCGACGCCGTCCTTCAGAGCTATAACCTGAACACGTTCCAGCTCGTTACATACCATGTCTGCGACCATCTGACAAAAAAGAGCGGCGTTGAAAGGCGCAGCGAGGTGGTCACGCTCAGGAGCATGGTGTTAAACGCGGGGCGCGTTATCGGCATCGCGCTGTTCCTTATGGTGCCGCCGGACTTAGGCTCGCCCGCGCTGATGCTGTTTGTGCTGTCGCTGATCGCGCTGCCGGCGGCGTTTATACTCCATAAGATGGAGAAAAACAGGGTATGACGCCGCGCCTGCTGGCTATCGCCGGCTTTGTGCCTTACGGCTCGCGCGTCGCCGACATCGGCGCAGACCACGCGCGGCTCTCCGTATGGCTCGCGCGCCGTAACGGCTGCAGGTGTATCGCCACCGACAAAAGCCCCGGCCCGCTCAACACCGCCAAAGCCCGTATCGAGGCGCACGGCAACCCGTACGGCATCGAGTTCCGGCTGGGCGACGGGCTGGACTGCGTCTCACCGGACGAGGTTGACGTTATCGTCGCCGCAGGCATGGGCGGCGAAACGGTCGCCGGTATACTCAGGCCGTGGGCGCGGGACAAGCTGTGCATACTCCAGCCGAACACGCACCCCGAAAGGCTTGAGGCGTTCCTGGCCGGAAACGGGTATAATATCACCGGCGGAATAACCGTTCCCGAACGGGGGAGGGTGTATTCGATAATTGTGACGGGGGCCGTATGCAAAATGAATTGACAAGGAAAAATATCAGGCTGAAGGAATATGATTATTCGCGCGCGGGATATTATTTTATCACGATATGTGTAAAAGATGGACACGAAATGTTGGGGTCAATTGCCGTAGGGGCGGCAACCTGCCGCCCGTACGTTAAATTATCCGACATAGGAAAAACAGTAAAAGATTCGATTGAAAACATTCACGGAATATATTTACATGTGTCGGTTGATAAATATGTAATAATGCCCAATCATGTACACATGATTTTACGCGTTGCCGCCACCGGGGACGGGCGGCAGATTGCCGCCATCGGGGACGGGCGGCAGGTTGCCGCCATCGGGGACGGGCGGCAGGTTGCCGCCCCTACAGCGATTTCAACGGTTATCGGTAACATGAAACGGTATGTATCCATGCAATGCGGGTTTTCAATTTGGCAAAAATCATTTCACGACCACATCATCCGAAACGAGGCCGATTACCGGCGCATTTGGCGTTATATAGACGAAAATCCGGCGCGTTGGACCGAGGATAAATATTATGTACGGGAGAACAACACCATGACCATTAACGAATTGCTGACCGTCTGCAACGAAATCGCGCCGCCCGACTGCGTGTGGAGCGGCGACAACGTGGGCCTGCTGGTTGACCGGGAGGGCGGCGTTGACCGCGTCCTGGTCGCGCTGGACGTCACCCTCGCCGTTATCGGCGAGGCCAAAGAGCTGGGCGCGCAGGTAATCATCTCCCACCACCCCGTTATCTTCGAGCCGCTTAAAAGCGTGACGTACGCCAACGCCACAGGCAGGCGCGTCATGGCACTCATAAAAAACAACATTGCGTGTATCTGTATGCACACAAATTACGACGGCGCGCAAAACGGCATAAACGACAGACTCGCGCGCCTCGCCGGTATAGTTAACCCTGAAATTCTTGTCAATCAGGACGGCAAATACGGCCGCTTCGGGCTGCTTGAGGCCCCCGCGGAGCTTATGGAATACGCCGCAGGGATAAAGCTCGCGCTGGGCGGCGCCGCCGTCAGGGCGCATGACGCCGGAAGGCCCGTACACAAGGTGTGTGTCGGCTCCGGCAGCTCCGGCGGCATCCTCTCACACGCGATCGGGGCCGGCTGCGACACGTTCATCACCGGCGACGTCAGGCACGATGTATTCTGCGAGGCCCGCGACATGGGCATAAACCTTATCGACGCGGGGCATTTCGCCACCGAGGACATCATGTGCGAACTGCTTATCGGCGAACTGTCCGTTCGCGCGCCGCGGCTAAAGGCGGTCAAAGCGTTAAACAGCTTAAAGCCGTATTCCGAGGTTTTTTAACACCGCGACGCCCCCGGCGCGCCGGGTATAAACGCCAATTGGAGGTTAACATGCCGCTTGACGCTATTTTCATAGGCGCGGTTGTGGACGAGCTTCAGCCGCTGGTCGGCGGCAGGGTGGACAAGCTGCACCAGCCGGAGAGGGACGAGCTTATTCTCGCCGTGCGCTGCGCGCTGGGCAACGTAAAGCTGCTGATCTCAGCGGCTCAGGGCGGCGCGAGAATCCACCTGACATCGCAGAGCCGCCCGAACCCGCAGACGCCGCCCATGTTCTGTATGCTGCTCCGCAAGCATCTTGTCGGCGGCCGCATAACGGGGCTGTATCAGCCGCCGAACGAGCGCATTGTGCAGCTGCGTTTCGAGGTGACGGACGAGCTGGGCGAACGCGCGGAGCGCGTTCTGGCCGTCGAGATGATGGGCAGCAGCACCAATATCGCGCTTATCGACCACGAGGGCCGCGTCATTGACTGCGTGAAACGCGCCGAGGGCGACGCCAAGCGCCCTATGCTGCCCGGGCTGTTTTACCGTCTGCCGGAGCCGAGGGACTTCGGGCTGTCGCCGCTGATAGCGCGGGAGCTGGAGCATCAGGGCATGTTGATTGACGCGCTGAAAGCGTCTGTAAATGATAAAGCCTTTATACCGTTTATGCTGCTGAAGGACGGCAAGCCCAAGGACTTTTCATTCATGCCGGTAAGGCAGTACGACGGGCTTTACACCGGCGAGATGTACGGCAGCTTCTCCGAGCTGCTCGACGCGTTCTACACGCGGCGCGGCATGGAGGCGGCGCTGCATAAAAAGGCTTCAAGCCTGAGAAAGACCGTTTCCAACACGCTCGAGCGCACGCGCCGCAAGCTGGTGCTGCAAAACGAGGAATACGCCGTCACGCTGAACAGGGAGCGGCTGAGGCAGTACGGCGATCTGCTGATGGCGAATCTGGGGAGTATCGCGCGCGGCGACGAAATTGCGAGGGTCGCGGATTTTTACGGGGAGGGCGACGCGGAGATAAAGCTGGACGTCAGGCTCTCGCCGCAGCAGAACGCCGCGAAGTATTACAAGGAGTACGCTAAGGCCAAGACCGCGCAGAACAAGCTGACGGAGCAGATAAAGCGCGGGGAGCTGGACGCGGAGTATCTGGAGAGTGTTTTGGATTCGCTGGACAAAATCGCCTCCGAAAGCGACATAGAGGACATACGCGGCGAGCTGGAGCAGACCGGCGTCCTGCCTAAGCCCGCGGCGAGGAAAAAGGCGGCGGACAGGCCGTCCAGGCCCATGGCGTTCAGATCCGGCGGCGGCATGATGATATATATCGGGCGCAACAACCGCCAGAACGACGAGCTGACGCTGAAAACCGCCGCCAAGACCGACATCTGGCTGCACACGCAGAAAATTGCCGGAAGCCATGTCATAGTGAGCTGCGGGGGCCGGCAGATCGACGACGTCACGCTGGGGCAGGCCGCGATACTTGCCGCCACATACTCGCAGGGCAAAAAGGGGCAAAAGGTGCCGGTCGATTACACTCAGGTAAAATACGTCAGGAAAGCGGCGGGCGGCAAGCCCGGGCTGGTCATCTACGACAAATTCAGGACGGTGTTCGCCGATCCGAGCGAGGAACTGGCCGAAAGGCTTAGAATTATAGAAAAATAAGCGGAGGAGGTCTTCTATTGGAAAACATTGTGGAAATGCGCAATATCCGAAAGGAGTTTCCCGGCATCGTCGCCAACGACGACGTGACCGTCGAGCTGCGCAAGGGCGAGATACACGCGCTCTTGGGCGAGAACGGCGCGGGGAAATCCACGCTGATGAGCGTTCTGTTCGGGCTGTACCAGCCGGACGGGGGCGAAATCATCGTGCGCGGCAAAAGGGAGAGGATTAACGGCCCCAATGCCGCGAACGCGCTGGGCATCGGTATGGTGCATCAGCATTTCAAGCTGGTGCATAACTTCACGACCACCGAGAACATCATCCTCGGGATGGAGCCGCCGCTGCTGGATATTAAGAAGGCGGCGAAGCGGGTCAAGGAGTTTTCCGAAATGTACGGCTTAAACGTGGACCCATACGCGAGGATCGAGGATATTTCCGTGGGAATGCAGCAGCGCGTGGAGATACTCAAAATGCTCTACCGCAGCGCCGAGGTGCTTATCTTCGACGAGCCGACCGCCGTGCTGACGCCGCAGGAAATATCCGAGCTTATGAAAATCATGCGGACGCTTATCGAGCAGGGGAAATCCATCGTGCTGATAACACACAAGCTGAAGGAGATCAAGGCCGTGGCCGACCGCTGCACGGTGATCAGGCGCGGCAAGGTCGTCGGGACGGTGGACGTCGGGGCTGTCACCGAGGCGGCGATGGCCGAGATGATGGTCGGGCGCCAGATCTCGCTGTCGGTCGATAAGGAGGCGCGCGAGCCGGGCGAGGTCGTGCTGTCGATCAATAACCTCAGCGTGCTGAACGTGAGAAAGACCGCCGCCGTCAAGAATTTCTCGCTCGACGTGCGCGCGGGCGAGATAATCGGGCTTGCCGGCGTGGACGGCAACGGCCAGACGGAGCTTGTCGAGGCGCTGACGGGCCTGCGCAATGTCCAGAGCGGCGGCGTGCTGCTGGACGGCAAGGATATTACGCACGAGAGCACGCGCACGCGCATAAAGGACGGCATGGCGCATATCCCCGAGGACCGGCAGAACCGCGGGCTTATACTGGACTTTACACTGGAGGACAACTTCATCATCGAGCAGTATATGGACGAGCCGTTTTCCAAAAACGGGCTGCTGCGGCGCGACGCGATACGCGAAAACGCCGACAAGATCATTGATAACTTCGACGTCAGGGCGGGGGAGGGCCCCCGTTCCGTCGTGCGCTCGATGTCTGGCGGCAACCAGCAGAAGGCGATCGTCGGGCGCGAGATGGAGCTGCACCCTCGGCTGCTGCTCGCCGTCCAGCCCACGCGCGGGCTTGACGTCGGCTCTATCGAATATATACATAAACGGCTGGTTCAGCTCAGGGACGCCGGAGGCGCCATTCTGCTGGTGTCGCTCGAGCTGGACGAGATAATGGCGCTCTCGGACAAAATCGCGGTCATCAGCCACGGCCAGCTTGTGGGCATACTCGACGCGGACAAGACCGACGAAAACGAGATCGGCCTGATGATGACAGGCATAAGGAAAGGGGACGGGTCATGAAAAGGATTGACACAAAGGTCATAACCTCGCTGATGGCGGTCGTCGCGGGGCTGCTGGCCGGAGCGGTGCTGATACTGGCGTCGGGCCACAACCCCGTTCTGGGCTACTATAATCTGTTCCGGGGCGGGCTGGCGTCGGTACTGCGCGTCGGCAACTCGCTCGCGCTGGCGACGCCGCTGATACTGACGGGGCTGTCGGTCGCGTTTGCCAACAAAACCGGCCTGTTCAATATCGGCGCGGCCGGCCAGATGCTTATGGGCGGGCTCTCCGCCTCGATGTTCGCGCTTTACGTGCCGCTCCCCAGGGCAATCCTGCTCCCCTGCGTGATACTCGCCGCGCTGCTCGGCGGCGCCGTATGGGGCGGTATCCCGGGCCTGCTTAAAGCGCTGTTCAACGTAAACGAGGTCGTCTCCACCATAATGATGAACTGGATCGCGTTCTGGGTGATCTCGGTGATTGTGCGGACGGTCATACCCGAAAGCTACCACGTCACCACGGTCAGCGCCCATATCCCCTCCGCCGCGTCGCTGAGGCTCGGCTGGCTGTCCGGCCTGTTCAACGGCGCGTATATCAATCTGGGGCTGTTTCTGGCCATTATCGCCGCGATAGCCATACATTTCCTGCTCAACAAAACAACGCTGGGCTATGAGCTGAAAAGCGTGGGCTTCAACCGCCGCGGCGCCGAATACGCCGGTATCCCCGTCAACCGCGGCATGATACTCGCCATGGTCATCGCCGGCTCGCTGGCCGGGCTGGCCGGCGCCGCGTATTATCTGGGCTATCAGCATAATATGCAGGTCAACGTCCTGCCGCAGCAGGGCTACGACGGCATCGCCATCGCGCTTCTGGGGCTGAACACGCCGATCGGCGTGACAATCTCGGCCGTGTTCTTCGGCGTCATGCAGGCGGGCAAAAACTTCATGAGCGCGCAGACCGCCATACCGCCGGAGATCGCCGACACGATAGTCGCCGTCATTATCTACTTCGCGGCGGCCGCGATACTGATGCACCGGCTTTTGGACTACCTCAAAAAGAAGCGCAGGCCCAAAGCGGGCGGCGCTGTACGGAAGGAGGCGAACGGCGATGCGTGAGATATGGGATATAATACTGCTTATGGCGCCTTACGCCGTAGCCTACTCCTGCCCGCTGATGATAACGGCGCTGGGCGGCCTTTACAGCGAGCGCTCCGGCGTGGTTAATATCGGGCTGGAGGGGCTTATGGTCATCGGCTCGTTCTCGGCGGCGTTCTGTATCAATATGTTCGGGATCTCTGTCTGGAGCGGCCTGCTGATCGCCATGCTTGTCAGCTCGGCGTTCTCGGTCCTGCACGCGTTTGCGAGCATAAACTTAAACGCCAACCAGATCATCAGCGGCACGGCGATAAACATGATCGCCGGCGCCGTGACCGTGTTCTTCGCCCGCAACATAACCGGCAGCGGCAACATCCGCGTTGACGGGCTGAGACGCTTTAATCTCCCCTTGGGCCTGTCGGAAGTCCCCGTGCTGGGCCCGTTCTTCTTCACAAACACATACGCGACGACATGGCTGATATTCGCCATGGTCGCCGCGAGCATATTCATTATCAACAAGACATCGTTCGGGCTGCGCCTGCGCGCCTGCGGCGAAAACCCGCACGCGGCGGACGCGGCGGGCATAAACGTCAGGCGCATACGCTACGCCGGCGTGATGATCTCGGGCGCGCTGGCGGGCCTCGGCGGCGCGACGATACTCGTTACATACGCCGGTGAGTTCAACGGCTCGGTCGCCGGCTTGGGCTTTTTGGC
The DNA here is from genome assembly GCA_009777255.1 of Oscillospiraceae bacterium. Classification (GTDB taxonomy): domain Bacteria; phylum Bacillota; class Clostridia; order Oscillospirales; family UBA929; genus WRMG01. Next base: position 10,869 of record WRMG01000020.1, read on the forward strand.
GCTGGCGTCGCTTATCTTCGGCCAGTGGAAGCCGCTGGGCATCGTCGGCGCGACGCTGTTCTTCGGCGCGGCGACCACAATCTCGAACGTCTCGCAGATCATACCCCAGTTCGCCGCGATCCCCGAGATCGTGATAAGGGTGTTCCCGTATGTCATAACGCTGCTGGCGCTGGTGATGTTCTCCAAGTCGTCGTCCGCCCCGCGCGCCGCCGGCCAGCCTTTCGACCAAGGGAAAAGATAGATATAAGTTATAAGATATAAGTTATAACTTAAAACTTATATCTTATATCTACTCAAGTTGGTCTTCAATCGCGCACATGTCCATAAACGCGTCGGGCCGCTTCCGCGGGTCGCGCAGCACAAAGGCGGGGTGGAACGTTGCCGTCAGCAGCGTTTCGCCTCGCTTTTCAAAAAGCCCGTGCTCCTGGGTTATCTTGTAATCCGCGCGTATTATCTTCATCGCCGCGATACGCCCCAGACACACGATGATCTTAGGCTTTATAAGATACACCTGATTGCGCAGGTACCCGATACACGCGTCCTGCTCGATATTCAGCGGGTCGCGGTTGTTCGGCGGCCTGCATTTAACTATGTTGGCTATGTACACCTGTCTGCGGCTCAGCCCTATCGCCGCCAGCATCTCGTCCAGCAGCTGCCCCGCGCGCCCGACAAACGGCTCGCCCCGCAGGTCCTCCTGCTCGCCCGGCCCCTCGCCTATGAACATTACCTTAGCGTTTCTGTCGCCGGTCCCGAACACGACGTTTGTGCGCGTCTCGCCGAGCGCGCAGTTTTGGCAGCTATGACAGGTTTTCTCAAGCGCGTCCCAATCCAGCATAAAACCCCTCCCGTTATATACCGCGCGGCTTATACTTTTATATGATATGCCTCATTTTCAACGGCCAATTTGAACCCGCATGAATAATACAAGTCCCTTGCGCGGGTGTTCAGCTTATCAACTATCAAATACACGGTGTCTCCGTTATGTTTGTTAAACGCTGAATCCACGACCGCGTTTAATAGCGCCCACCCATATCCTTTTCCCCGTTTATCCGGCTTCACGGCAAAAACTTCAGCTGTCAGGTCTTTTGAACCGTTATTTTTTAATACCCCAAAGCCCGCGAAGCTGTCCTCATCATCTAAAACACAAAACACCTCGCGCGACTTGTTGACAGAGCTTATAATATCGTTCCCCGTGATATACATATCGGGAGAAGTCGCGTCATGTAGTTGAATAATATCGCTCTCATATCCGCTTGAGTATTTTACAACGCGCGCTTTAATATTCTGCGGTTTATAATCAGGCTTGGCAAGCAGCAGCATATATTCGTTATCTCCGCGCTCCGCCGATAAACGCTTCATAAGCTGATGATAGTCCTTGTTTTTTGAGTTGAAGTAAAAGTTAAAACGCGCCGTCTCAGAAAGCGTTTCCTTTGCAAACATAAACATTTCATACGCAAAATCCTGATTCCATTCATCCATAAAAAACGGCCCGATACAATCCGCCCATCGATTATCGGGGTTAACAAAACACCCCAGCATACCAGCTAAATTTTCTTCAACAAAATATCCCGTCATCAGACAATCGGTATCGCCTATGATAAACGCAAGCTCGTCATTTATACTGTCTTTCGTTTTCGGACAGTACGCGCAGCTGCTCTCAGGCATATTGTTCCGTTTGAAAGCAATCTCAACACATTGCGATAAATGCTCCGTCCCGCATTGTTGGACCATTATGTATGTCCTCCAGTTAACCCCCATAATGGGGGAATTGTGAAAGGGGGGGAACCCCCTTTGGCATGTGCCATGCCTGGCAAACGATTATAGGTAATCCCCGCCGGGGGCACGGGGGCGGAACCCCCGGGCATGCCCGGCAGGGCACCCACCCGAGCAAATCTGTAAGCCGAGTTCTGTATTAAACGGTCATCTGTCTGGGCCGTCCGTCGCCGGACGGCTCAAGCCACCCTTCGGAGCGGCCGGGCAAAACCATGGCCCCAGTCGGTGTTGCTTCGGATAGAGTTTGCAGGAGCGGACTGTTCCCAACCGCCCGGTGAGCTCTTACCTCGCCTTTCCACCCTTACCGGAAATCTCCGGCGGTCTGTTTCTGTTGCACTCTTCCTGAAGTCGCCTTCGGCGGGCGTTACCCGCTATCCCTGCCCTGTGAAGCTCGGACTTTCCTCACCGGCCCTAAAACCGGCGCGACCGTCTGATTTACTCGCGGTAATATTGTAGCACACACCCAAAATTAAGTCAACCCGCCCGCACCGCCGTACCCCAACCACACGTCCGCACCCACGTCGCAGGGGCGCGCATTGCGCGTCCGCCGGCACGCAAAATGTTTCACGTGAAACATTTTTGGGGTGCGACATTTAGTGACATCGGGGGGTATATCGCAGCGCGTGACGCCCCCGGCACGCCGTTGTGAAATCGCGCATTGACGGCGCGTCAGGGATGCCGCGCCGTACGACGGGGAACCCCCGTTACCCCGTAGGGCGCGATGTCCTCATCGCGCCGTCCCCGCAAACCACCATACCCCATGAAAAAACGCGGGCGACCGGGGACGGTCGCCCCTACAAACACGTTCCACCCGAAATTTTATCGAACATTTGTTCTTGACAGGCGGCGCGGGCTGTGTTATAATGCTGTCAACACTGAAATATACGCGAGGTTTGTTATGGATCTGTCTCACAAACTTGAAATCCTCGGGGCGGCGGCGCGGTACGATGTAAGCTGCTCGTCGTCGGGAACGGAGCGCGCAAACGCCGGCGGGGGACTGGGCAGCGCCGTCGCGTGCGGTATCTGCCATTCGTGGGCCGCCGACGGGCGCTGTATCTCGCTCTTAAAGGTGCTGATGAGCAACGCCTGTGTCTACGACTGCGCGTACTGCGCGAACCGCGCGTCGCTTGACAAGGAGCGCGCGACGTTCACGCCGCGCGAGCTGGCCGACCTTACCATTGACTTTTACCGGCGCAATTATATAGAGGGTTTGTTTCTCAGCTCGGGCGTCGTAAAGTCGCCGGACTACACCTCCGAGCGCATGATGCAAGCCTTGGAGATACTGCGCAACGAGTATAAGTTCGGCGGATATATCCATATAAAAATCATCCCCGGCACCGACGGCAGGCTGGTGGACAAGCTGAGCCTGCTCGCCGACCGCGTGAGCTGCAACATCGAGCTGCCGTCGTCCGGCTCGCTGAACCGTTTCGCGCCGCAAAAGCTGCCGGAGCATATTTTCGCGCCGATGCGGCACATAAAGCACGGGCATCAGCAGTTTCTTGAGGACGGCAGAAAGACGCGCGGCGCAGCCGGCCTTACAAAAATTCAAGCGCCGCCGAAATTCGCGCCGGCCGGACAGACGACGCAGATGATAATCGGCGCGTCGCCCGACACGGATATGACAATATTGACATTGGCCAAGAACCTTTACAAGCGGTTCTCGCTGAAACGCGTGTATTACTCCGCGTATATCCCGCTGGGGACACACGCGGAGCTGCCGCCGCCGGAGACGCCGGTGCCGCTGACCCGCGAACACAGGATATATCAGGCCGACTGGCTCATGCGGTTCTATTACTTCGACCCCGATGAGCTGCTGGACGAGCTGAACCCGTCGCTTCAGCTGGACGTCGATCCCAAATGCGACTGGGCGCTGAGGCACCCCGAGCAGTTCCCGATCGAGGTCAACACCGCGCCGCTGGAGCGGCTGCTGCGCATACCCGGCGTGGGCCTGATCTCGGCAAAGCGCATAATAGAGGCCCGCCGGATGGGCGGGCTGAGGCTGGAGGATCTGCGGAAGCTGGGCGTCGTCATGAAGCGCGCGCAGTTCTTCCTGACGGCGAACGGCAAGTTCGGCGGCATCCTCGAGCCCGGGCACGAAATGCTCAGGGGACATCTTGTAGACGGCACCGGCATGGCGCAGCTGTCACTGTTCAGCCAGGCAAGCGCCCTGTCAGGCAATGCGGGGGCGCTGCCCCCGTACCCCCAAGAGTCCCTGCCGATGTCCGCCGCGGGCGGGGACGGGGGAGCGCTTCTCGCGTTGTCCGGCGGGGCGCCCGCTCTTGCTCTTGCAGGGCGGTGACGGCGATACGCCGTTGTCTATATAAGGAGGCAATTACTATGGATGATGACCTGAAAATCAAGATGTACTCATTCACGCTGGACTGCGAACACCCGCATGAGTCAGCGAAATTCTACGCGGCGCTGCTCGGGTGGGAAACAGGGTTTGCCGACGAGAAATACGCGTGGGCATACCCTCCGGGAACGCGTCAGGGAACATACCCTTTTATATTGTTCCAGCGCAACCCCGGATATAAACCGCCTGTGTGGCCGGAAGAGCCTGAAGCCCAACAGCAAATGGCGCATATAGACTTCGCCGTTAACGATTTGGAGAAAGCGGTTCAACACGCCGTCCGTTGCGGCGCGGCAATCGCGGGCACACAATTTTCCGATGATTGGAGGGTCATGCTTGACCCTGACGGCCACCCCTTTTGCCTGTGTCAAATGAAATCTGTCATAGACAGCGCCGCGCTGTTATAAACATGTCAAGTAACTACACCTACGACGGGTCGTGGGAGGGGCTTTTGAGCGCGGTGTTCCGCGCGTACAGGGAGCCGGACGCGGCGATACACAACCCGCGCGACGGCGTCACCATGTTCGCCGCCGTGCCGGTCGAAACCTCTCCCGAGCAGGCGGAGCGGCTGACGCGCGGCATGGAGCGGCTGAGCCCCGCCATGCCCATGTTCGTCTACCGCGCGTTCTGCGCCGAATACGACGGGTTTGAAACGGACCTGTTGGAATCGCTCAGGCTGGGGTTCAGGCAGAACGCCGACCCGTTCTGGCAGCGCCAGCTCCCGTATGTGCGCCGCGTCGCGGAGGCGGAGACGAAAACGGGCAGGGAGGCGCACAGGTTTTTGGGGCTTGTCCGATTTGTAAACGCCGGCGGCAACCTCTACGCGGGCGACATCGCGCCGGACTGCAATATTCTGTCACTTATCGGCGATCATTTTTACGACCGGTTCAACGACCAGCGCATTATTTTAAGGGACACCAAGCGGCGCACAGCGCTGATTAGCGAGCCGCCAAACGGCTGGTGGATAACGGATCTGCCGGATCTGCCGCCGCTGCCCGAGAACGACGCGTTTACGGAGATGTGGAAGGGGTATACCGTCGCGCTGGCGAATCCCGAGAGGAAAAACTTAAAGCTCCAGCAGAATTTTGTTCCGCTTAAGCACAGGAAAAATATGCCGGAGTTCCGCGGGCCGTAGGGGACGGCGTCACGTAGGGGACGGCATCCCTGACGTCCCGTTTGTTACGGCGGGCCGTTTGTTGTCACGGCGCGCCGGGGGCGTCGCGCCCTACGACATTGCGCCGCGCACAACCGCCAACACGCGGACGGCCAATGGCCGCCCCTACACACACGCCGTCCTCGGCGTCCCGTTTGTTACGGTTCCTTTGCGAGAATATCCACGTCCTCGGGTTTTATTTCGACGGTATAGGGGTTTACCGTGGCGTTGACCAGCTCAAGGACCGCCGGTTCGTCCAAAAGCTCGTAGTACATCGGCAGGCCGCTGGTGCCGGCCGTGGGCATGGTGTACATATTCAGCGCGTCGGCGCCGCGTATGTCCTTTAGCTCCGTGCCGAGCCATGCCATATCGGTCAGGCCGAGGTCGGTGAAAACATTGTCGGCGAAGATCCTGATGAACTCGGGTATCTTGAGCCAGTTCACAGGCTTGATAACCTCGGAGAGCAGCGCCTTTATCACGGCCTGCTGGTTCTCGATGCGCTCGTAGTCGCTGATGGTTCGGGCGCCGCCGGCGCCTCTCCTGTAACGCGCGAACCTCAGCGCGTCGGCGCCGTTCAGCCTGTGCGTGCCCTTGGAAATATCTATGCTCAGATTCTGTGTCGGGTCGTTGTACCTCATGTTCTGTTTGACCTCGACCTCGACGCCGTTCACCGCGTCGATTATCTCGACAAAGGCTTTCATGTTTATGACCGCGTAAAAGTCCGGCACGAACCCTATTATGGTCTTGATCTCGCGCCGGAGCTGCTCGATGCCGCCCTCTTTGCCGCCGCCGTTCAGCGTGCCCGCGCCGAACGCGGCGTTGATCTTTTTGACGCCGCGCCTGACGTTTACCAGACTGTCGCGCGGTATCCCGATTATGTTGGCCTGTTTGTCCTTCGCGTCATAGGACGCGACCATGATCGTGTCGGTGTTCCAGCCCTCGTCCAGCCCGACGATCAGGAACGTGTAGAAATCTTTCTTCCGGTCGTCGTCGGTGACGCCCTCCGGCGCGATCCGTTCGCCGCTGATACGCGAGTCCTCCAGATTGAACTCAGGCGTGTGGAAGGCGACGCCGTCGTCGTCCGCGTCCCCGATCACCGGAATCCTCGGGGGCCGCACCGTCAGATGGAAAAACAGTATGCCGCCCGCGATGAGGATGAGTATAAATGACAGGGTGACGATCACCTTGTTCGCGGTCAGTCTTTTCCTTTTGTTGCCGTACAGCTTCATATGTATTCTTGTCCTTTCGGGGGCAGTATATCACGCGGCGCGGATTATGTCAATGGGTGAACCCCGCGCCCCGATGCCGCGCTCAATTGTTTCACGTGAAACAATGGGCGGCAAACCGCCGCCCCTGTCCCTGTGTATACAAATGTCGCACAATGTCGCGTTTCATAATTGTTTCACGTGAAACATTATGTCGAGCCGAGCGTCACGTCCAGCGTCAGCGTCTGCTGGCCGCGTTGGAGCTTTACCTTGACCGTGTCGCCCGCCTTCAGCCTGTACAGCACGCCGAGCAGCCCCTCGCGCGAGCTGACCGCCGTGCCGTCAACCTCCAGTATATAGTCACCCTCGCGGATGCCGGCCTTTTCCGCGCCGCCGCCGGCCTCGACGCCGGAGACCTGAAGCGATCTCTGGCCCAGATTGTTCACGCGAGTCTGCGCGCTTATGCCCATGTACGGGCGGCCCGTGACGGAGCCGTGCTCAATGATTTGGTTCACTATGCCGGCCGCGAGGTTGGACGGTATCGCAAAGCCCAGACCCTCCACGCCGGAGCCGGACGATTTGGCGGCCACGACGCCGATCACATAGCCGTGGTCGTTGAGCAGCGGGCCGCCGGAGTTGCCGCTGTTGAGCGCCGCGTCGGTCTGGAGCATCGTGCGGGGGATCCCGTCTATGTTTATCTCGCGGTGCAGCGCGCTGATGTAGCCGACGGTGAACGTGTTGGCAAGCTGGCCGAGGGGGTTGCCGATCGCCGCCGTCTGGTCCCCGACGCGTATGCCGTCAGAGTCGCCGAACGTGAGGTGTTTAAGCCCCGAGACGTTTATCTTCAGCACGGCAAGGTCTGTGTATGTGTCCGCGCCGACGACCTCGGCGTCGTATGATTTCCCGTCGCTCATCTGTACCTTTATCGCGCTGGCGCCCTCGATAACATGGTTGTTCGTGACGATGTAGCCGTCGGCGGAGATAAGGAAGCCGGAGCCGGCGGACGGCAGATTGACGACCTGGCCGAACGCGTTGCGGCCCGTGACCTCAATGGCGATAGCCACGACGGCGGGGTTGCAGTTCGCGGCGATCTCTTGCAGCGTGAGCTTGCCCGACGCCGACGCCGTCAGCTGCTCGGCTAATGACGGCTCGGGCGCGAGCTGCACAAGCGCGGCGGGCGTCTCGGCGGACGGCGGGGCGGGGGACAGGTAAGCCCCTAAGAAGCCGCCGGCGGCGCCCAGCATCAGGCAGGCCAGCATCAGCGCGGCGATTTTAACGCCTGTGCGTGAGGCGCGCCTCTCCTGTTTGGCGTCTTGGGGGTTGAAGCTGTAGGCATAACGGGCGCCCTCGTTTATTTCATTTAAGTTCATAACGGTCACTCCTTCCTGTATTTATCTCCAGTATAGTGAATAATTATGGCTAAATTGTGAATAAATACCGGGTAATTTTTGAAATGTTTGTTACGTATTTGTTAACATGGGGCGGGCGGCCTAGCGGCGGAGTCTCTCCCAGATCTCTTTGCCGTCGGAGATCTCATGGTCGTGGGAGTTTGCCGCCTCGATGATGTCGTCGTGCGTCCAGTTGGTGCGGGGGACGTCTGTAAAGGTTATCAGCTTGTCGTAGTTGGCGTCGATATAGGCGGCGTCGGGGCGGCGGCGCAGGACGCTGTTCATCAGGACGACGGCCTCGGCGCGGGTCATCACGCGGGCCGGCTCGAAGCTGCCGTAGCCCGTGCCGTAGACAGACACCCAGCCGAAGTTTGCCGCAGTACTGATATAATTATACGCCCAGTGGGTGATTGGCACGTCGCTGTAGTAAAAGTCGCCGGGGGAGAGCTTGGCGAACTTGACCACCAGCGCGACAAGCTCCGCGCGCGTGATCAGGTCGGACGGGTGGTAAAGGTTATCTCCTTTACCGTCCACAATGCCCAGCGACGCCAGCGTGTTGACCGCGCGGGCGTACCACGCAGTGTCGGGCACGTCGGAGAATGTCTTTGTAATCGCCGCGGTTTTATAGCGCAGCAGATTGTAGAACAGCTGGGCGACCTCGCCGCGGGTCATGCCGTCCTGCGGCGCGAACAGGCCCTTTTCGTTGCCCTGAACATAGGCGAAGTGGTCGTCGGTTATCAGCAGCCGCGACACGTCGCTGTCGTCGTCCTCAGGCTCCGGCTCGGGGGCGGGGATGTAGTACCAGTAGTAGTCGGGCGGCTCGGGCTCGGACTGCTGCTCGGAGGGCGGCGCAACGTAGGTCGAGGGGACGACGGTGAGGGTGAACTTGAAGGTGGTTGTGCCGCCAGAATCATTCCTTGCTTCCAGAACGATTATATAAGTGCCAATCTCTAACCCCGAGCCGATTGCTATATGTCCTCTTTTTTCTCCATCCCATGTCCATTGGATTAATTCGTCCGCCATGGCCTTATTCTTAATTTCTGTGTCTATTTTAATTATATCTGACCATGTGGCGTCGTCTATATCAAATATGCTTGACCGTGTGGGGAAGTAACCCTCTTCAATTATCATTTCATCATAAATCAGCCTGTCCTCGATACCGGGCGACAATGGCGCTATAGTGGGGAGGGGAGGGATTACGGTTATTGTAAATGTGCGGGTATCGCTAAGGTCGTCTTCGTCTTTTGCTTCCAGCGTTACTACATATACTATCTCATCATATACTCCCTCACCCAGCCCTGCTTTAATATTTACTTCAAATGTAGTGCTATTCCACGATAAAAGATTTTCAGTATCATCAAAAGTCACGCCATCTTTTGTTATGGATTTTATTTCGACGCTCACTGTTCCGGTTTCTCCCTCGTACTCCACGGCAAACTTACCTGATGATGTGTCGGTGTATCCAACTTCAAGTGTTTTGCCGCGCGGGCCGGAAAGTGAAAGAAACGGGTCTTCCGGCGGTTCCGGCGGCGGGTCAGACAGTTTAACTTTCGCGTCTAACTCAAGAAAGCCGCGGTTATGTGTATTTGATACTTCTCCGTAATAGATGCCATTTACTACTCCATCATCTTTCCCCCATATGGCTCTGATATTGTCGGAATCGGAGAATACGCTGAGATGTACGAAAGTTCCGGCGAGGTATGGGTTGCCGGATGATCCAATCGGTTCTTTGTCTCTTGGTATTCCTTCTTTGCCGTTTATCGTATTCCACGCAACAACAACTCCAACATCTTCGATTTTTACAGTGCCGCCGCTTCTTATAACATCACTCTGCCGCGTCCCCCACGCAAACACAATGCCGCCGCTGACATTGACAGTAATCGGAGTGGCGGCGGTCGCGCCCGATATGGCATAGCTGCCGCGCGCGACTACCTGCGCGTTGTTGCCGACATTGACCGTGCCGCCCTGTTCCATATAAATAACCGGCCGGTTCGAGGCGGTCGCGTTGTTCGTCACGAGGCTGTTGCCTTTGATTTCGACTGTTGCGCCGGGATAGCCGGTGCGTATGGCAATGCCGGTGTCGCTTTCCACACGGCTGTTTTCAACGCTGACTGTCGACATATCGCCAAGCGCGTTTATGCAGCGGCCGCCGGATGCGGTGATAACGCTTCCCCCGATATGCACATTGCCGTATGTCTGTATGGCGTATCCGGCCGCGGCCTCATTTGACGCCGATACGCTGCTGTTGACGATTATCACGTTTTCTCCGCTGTCATTCTGATTTTTCATGTTTATCGCGGGGTGCAGATTGGTTGTTGAATTAGTTTCGACCGTGCCGTTGTTTCGCACCGTTACCGTGGCCCATGCCGACGTGGAGGTTTCGATACCGGCGCCGGTGTCTGCCGATATTGTGGCATTGTCAATAATGACATTAAGACGGGCGCCCGCTGTATTGCCCGAGTTCGATATATATACGGCGTTTCCGTCGCCTGTAATTTTTATTGTTTTGGCGTCTTTAACTTCAAAAAGGCCGCTGCCGCGCAGAATTATGAGCGACCGTGATTCCCACGCAGTGCTTGAGCGTATAGAGCCACTGTAGTCTGCCTGCCATGACACGGTAACGCCGCTGTTTATGTCGAGAATAAGAGGGTCGCCGTTTGTGAACTCCACGGATTCTGTGACGATGACGGTGTTGATTCCATCGTATTCAGCCGTCAGGCCTCTCGCCTCAATGGTGGCCGCCAGATCCGAAGCAGTTGCGGCTTGCGCGGTCAGCGCGGTGTTTGCATAAACCGCCAATGCGAGCAGGAAAAACGCCGTGAACAATCTACCGGTTTTCATGCTGATATACCTCCCGAATATAGTCCTACAGAGTACATTTTACATATATCGACACATGATGTCAATAGCAAACCCAACCCGTTCGGCATATAATAGGCCCAGGGAGGAGATTATTTATGCGATTTTTCTTGGGAACAAACGGCCCGGGCGGGTTTTTCTCATATTTCGACCACCTCATCGACTATGCGTCGGCCAAGGACGTGACGATCATCAAGGGCGGCCCCGGGTGCGGCAAATCAACGTATATGAACATTATCGACGACGCGCTGGGCGGCGGCGGCGAGTATATATACTGCTCGTCGGACCCGAAATCGCTGGACGCGGTGATATATCCCGACGCGGGCGTGGCGGTGGTTGACGGCACGGCGCCGCATGTATACGAGCCGGTGTACCCGGGCGTGACCGATACATACGCCAATCTGGGCATTTACACCAACCGCGCCGAGCTGGGCGGCAAGCGCGGCGAGGCCGAGCGCCTGAAAAGCGGCGCGGCGGCCTGTTACGCTATGGCGGCGCGCTGGGTTGCCGCCGCGCGGCTGATCGACGACACGGCGTTTGACAAGATTGTTGACGGCCATATCCTGACGCGAGCGGCCAAACGCGCGAAAGCGCTGTGCGGCGCGGAAATCCCCGTGCGCAAGCGTGCCGCCGTACCGCCGGTGAAGCGCTTTTTGTCGTCGATAACGCCGGACGGCCACATAGCGCTGTTCGATACGGTGAGCGAGCATTTTGAGCGCGTGATAGCGCTGGACGACAACTACGGCATTGCCGGACACTGCCTGAAAATCATCGTCAAGCACGCGTCGGGCAGCGGTTATAAGGTGTACGCCTGTTATTCGCCGCTGCGGCCCGACTCCGGCATCGAACACGCGCTGATACCCGAGCTGGGGCTGGCGTTCGTGACGAACAGCCGCACGCTGCCGTATGCCGGTGAGGCGACGCGGCACATACGCCTAGACGCGCTGATACCCAGAGAGAAGCTGAGGGGTTCAAGGGCGTATTTGCGGTTTTTGATACAGACTCGCGGCGCGTTTATAGCCGAGGCGGTCGAGCAGCTAAAGACGGCGCACGGGTATCACGCGAAATTGGAGGAGATATATAATCCTTATATCGACTTCGGCACGATAAGGGCGATGGCGAAGGCCAAGGCGGAGGAATTGAAGGTGTGGTTTTGACGAAGTTGTGGTTTTGATATGGCAGGGGGGACGCCGAAACGGCGTCCCTTTTTGGTGAGGGGTACGTCTAATAATTGCTCGTCAGAGCAAATACATTCACGCCAACCCGTGGTTAGGTTGGCGTGCCCGCTTTGGCGTGGTTTAAGACAGATACTTTAATAGAGTGGCTCTGATATTCTCATCGGA
>WRMG01000021.1 GCA_009777255.1 Oscillospiraceae bacterium
AAGTGCGGCGCGCCGCGAAGGAAGCGCGAAAGGACGCGCTTATGCGCAGGATGCCGAACGTGTTTTTGTGGACAGGCGCCGCTTGTCCATGACAGGAGGGAACCATATGTATGCAGTTAACTCTGTTTTATCAATCAATACCAATCCGGAGCCAAATCCGGACAAAGCAACGCGACACGCAGGTCTGACGCTTACCGGAAAAAACGCTGTCGGAACTTCTTTCGTAGAATGTCTGGAATCGCACATACAGCAAGCAAACGCAAACACCATATCTGCACAGGGGGAATGTCAAAAAATCGGCGTCCTTATGGGCTTCGTACCGCCGTTTAGGTTATCGCCCAGACCTGAAACTGCTCCCAAGCCAGTTCTGTAGAAATGTGTTTTTACAGAGTCCGTGACGTCATGGTAATCGCCGGTTCATTCAGTTATAAAACTGAATGAACCGGCGGTCGTTTACTCTTAGTGACTAATTCACGTAGCCCGCTTCTTTCAAAATCATATCTTTAACTTTCATAAGACGAACCTTGGTTGAGCGGTCGTTTTCCTCCAGCTTCATGGTGATATACTTAATATTAGTTTGCATCTCAGGAATCATTACGTACTCAAGAGCATTGACGCGGCGGCGGGTGCGTTCGATTTCGGCTGCAAGAAGCTGCATAGTTTTTTCAACCTGCGCGAGTTCCAACATGTCGCGGAAAACGTCAGCCAGCGCTGTAAGCGCATCGTCAAGCTCGCCGGAGGTTTGCGCGAAGCCGTACGGGAATATAGCAGACGGATCGTCCAGCTCTGTATTGAACTCATAAACGGGCACATGAACCGACATCACGTTTCTTTGCGTCATACCGAACTCAACCCTCTGGCGCGGATAGAGCAACGCCTGTTCCAAAACCTCCGGGGACATAATAGCCGACGCCACCGAAATGCTGTGGTTTGCGGTAGAAAGCCCCTCGTCAACACGCGTCCTAAGCTCCCTGTTACGGCGAACAATCTCCATGAACTGGCGCATAAGCTCATCGCGTTTGTCTTTTAAGAGCTTGTGTCCGCGCGTGGCCGTCCTTAAACGCGTTTTAAGGCGCGTCAACTCCATCCGTGTTGGGGAAATAGTTTTTTTAGCCATGAATGCTAATCCTCCTTACCCCTGCGGCATGTATTTGTCAATGTGATCAGTTCTAACACGTTTCAATTCTGATTTTGGCAGAATCGACAGCAAATCCCAACCCAAAGTCAGCGTTTCTTCTATCGCTCTGTTATCGTCATAGCTCTGTGAGACATATCGCGCTTCAAATTCGTCAGAGAACTTGGCAAACAGCAGGTCAGTGGCGCTTAAAGCGCTTTCACCAAGAATTGTCATCAGTTCTTTGGCGTCCTTGCCCAGTGAATAAGCCGCAAAAAGCTGGTTCATCGTGCCGGCGTGATCTTCTCTGGTTTTTCCTTCGCCAATACCCTTGTCCTTAAGACGGGAAAGAGAGGGTAGGACATCAACCGGCGGCATTATGCCTTTTCTGTGCAAGTCGCGTGACAGTATTATCTGGCCTTCTGTTATATATCCGGTCAAGTCCGGTATTGGGTGTGTCTTGTCGTCTTCCGGCATTGTAAGAATCGGTATCATCGTAATTGAACCGCTTTTTCCGATTCGCCTACCGGCACGCTCATACATTGTCGCAAGGTCGGTGTACAGATAGCCCGGATAGCCGCGCCGCCCGGGGACCTCCTTGCGCGCCGCGGAAACCTCGCGCAGCGCCTCGGCATAGTTTGTAATATCCGTGAGGATGACCAGCACGTGCATCCCCTTTTCAAACGCCAGATATTCCGCCGCCGTCAGCGCCATGCGCGGCGTGGCGATACGCTCGATGGCGGGGTCGCTGGCGAGGTTGACGAACAGCACCGTGCGGTCGATCGCGCCCGTGCGCTTGAAGTCGGAGATAAAGTAGTCGGCCTCCTCAAACGTGATACCGATGGCGGCGAACACGACGGCAAAGTTGGAATCGGTGCCCAGCACCTTCGCCTGACGCGCGATCTGCGCGGCAAGCTGCGCGTGCGGCAGCCCCGAGCCGGAGAAAATCGGCAGCTTCTGCCCGCGCACCAGCGTATTCAGCCCGTCAATGCTGGAAACGCCGGTCTGGATGAACTCGTTGGGGTAGTCGCGCGCGGCGGGGTTCATCGGCAGCCCGTTGATGTCCAGCCGCTTGTCGGCCAGCAGCTCGGGCCCGCCGTCGGACGGCCGCCCCAGCCCGTCGAACACGCGCCCCAGCATATCGCCGGAGACGGCCAGCTCGAGGCTGTGCCCCAGAAAACGCACCTTGGAGTCGGCGAGGTTGATACCTGCCGCCGACTCGAACAGCTGCACCAGCGCGTCGGAGCCGTTGATCTCCAGCACGCGGCAGCGGCGGACCTCGCCGTTTTGAAGCTCAATTTCGCCCAGCTCGTTAAAGGTTACGCCCTCAACGCGCTTTACCAGCATCAGAGGGCCGGCGACCTCCTGAATCGTTTTATATTCCTTAATCATTTCCGGCGCCCTCCATGATTTTTTCAATTTCCGCGCGCATTTGCGCCTCGATTTCGGCGTATTCGGCCTTGTATCTGTCGGCGGGAACATCCTTCGCGCGCCCGATCAGCTCGCGCGCCGATATATCCAGAACCCTGTCAAGCTCCGCTCCCGCGGCCAGCGCGCCCCGCGCCAGCTCCTGATAAATAAGGATCATATTCAGCAGCACAAACTGCCTGTCCACATCCGAGAACGAGTCCACGTCGCCAAACGCGTTCTGCTGCAAGAAGTCCTCGCGCACCATGCGGGCGACCTCCATGGTCAGCCTGTCGTCGGGAGAGAGCGAGTCCATACCGACAAGCCGCACGATCTCATTAAGCTCCGCCTCGGTTTGGAGTATACTCATAGCAATCGAACGGTTATTTGAATACTCTTTGTTTATATTTTCGTCAAACCAGCCGGAGAGCGTGTCGAGATAAAGCGAATAAGATGTCAGCCAGTTTATGGCGGGGAAGTGTCGGCGGTAAGCAAGCGACGCGTCCAGCGCCCAGAACACCTTCACAATACGCATGGTCGCCTGCGACACAGGCTCGGAGAGGTCGCCGCCCGGCGGCGACACCGCGCCGATAGCCGTTATCGAGCCGATACGCTCGCCGGAGCAGAGCGTGTAAACACGCCCGGCGCGCTCATAGAACTGCGCCATGCGCGACGCGAGATACGCGGGATAGCCCTCCTCACCGGGCATCTCCTCAAGCCGCCCCGACATCTCGCGCAGGGCCTCGGCCCAGCGTGAGGTCGAGTCGGCGATAACGGCCACGTCATAGCCCATATCGCGGAAATATTCGGCGATGGTGATACCGGTGTATATTGACGCCTCGCGCGCCGCGACCGGCATATCCGAGGTGTTGGCGATAAGCACCGTGCGCTTCATCAGCGGCTCGCCCGAGCGTGGGTCCTTCAGCTCGGGGAACTCGCGCAGAACGTCGGTCATCTCGTTGCCGCGCTCGCCGCAGCCGATATATATCACTATATCCACGTTCGACCACTTAGCCAGCTGGTGCTGCACAACCGTCTTGCCCGAGCCGAACGGGCCGGGTACGGCGGCGGCGCCGCCCTTGGCCAGCGGGAACAGTGTGTCGATAACGCGCTGCCCCGTCAGTATCGGCGCCTCCGGCGGTATCTTGTTCTTATACGCCCTGCCCACGCGCACGGGCCACTTCTGGCACATCGTAACGTCAACGGCCCCGCTTCCCGTATCGACCGCCGCGACTGCGTCCGTCACCTTAAAGCTGCCCTCTTTGATTGACTTTATCGTTCCCGAAACGCCCTTGGGGATCATTATTCTGTGTTCAACGACATTGGTTTCCTTTACCGTGCCTATTATGTCGCCCTGGGCGACCTTGTCGCCCTTCTTAACCACCGGCACAAACTCCCACAGCTTCTCCATGTCGATGGACGGCACTTCAACGCCGCGCGCGATCGTGTCGCCGGTGAGCGCCTTTATAGACTCCAGCGGCCGCTGGATGCCGTCGTAAATGGTTTCGATAAGCCCCGGGCCGAGCGTGACCGACAGCGGAGCGCCGGTGGATTCAACGGCGTCGCCAGGCCCAAGCCCCGCGGTTTCCTCATAGACCTGAATAGAGGCCCTGTCGCCGCGCATCTCAATTATCTCGCCGATCAGACGCTGTCCGCCTACGCGCACGACGTCGAACATGTTCGCCTCCGTCATGCCCTCGGCCACAACAAGCGGCCCCGAGATTTTAAGAATTTTCCCACTTGCCAAATGTATCACTTTCCTTCCTACGTATTCATAATGTCCGCGCCGACCGCGCGCTCAACGGCGCTCTTCAGTGCGGACATGCCCAGCCCCAGCGAGCCGCTTTTGCCGGGTATAACAATAATCGCCGGCATCACGCTGTCCTTGTATTTATCAACCTCCGGCGCAAGCTCATTATAAAGACCTTCCGTCATATAGATGACCGCGCAGCCGCCGTCCGCCAGCTCATGCAGCTTCGCCCTGCCCTGAGCCGCCGTCTCCGCCGGAAAGACGGAGAGGCCGAGCGCGCGGAAACCCATAACGCTGTCGCGGTCGCCGATAACGGCAATACTATACATAGCAATCCCTCAATCTCTCCCGCAGGGCTTCGGGCGCTACCCCCGCGACACGCCCCGACAAAATAGTGCGGATAGTGGTAAACTCACTCTCCTTGGCTCCCAAAAAGCCGATAAGGGGCTGTTCTCCGAACGCGACGCTCTTAGCGCGCGTCAGCGTCCTCAGCAGCGCGTTGTCGGCAAGCCGCTCAAACGCGGTCATCGAAACGCCGCCCTTCGCGCTCCGCACGCCGGCCGCCGCCGCCTCATACAGCGGAGTCGCGGCATATACCTCCTCAAGCGCGCCGCCCGCCGTGATAACGCCGATCAGGCGCGACGCGGAGACGCCGCCGCCGTCCACCAGCACAGTCCTTAAAAAGTCCGGCTCGCGCGCGAGCCGCGCCGTGCGCACAACGGCGCGCAGATTATAGACGTCGGTGAACATCCTGACATATTCCGCTAAAAAGCCGCTGCCGCTGTTCTCCGCCGCTTTCCGCATCTCCGCGATGCAGTTGCGGTCCAGCATAAAATCGGCGGTCTGGGGATCGCCGGTTCGCGCAAGCACCTCGCGGGCTTCGATGACGCAGAGCTTCAGGTCGCCCGGCAGCTCTCCGTAAACACGGTCGCGCATCGCCTCAATCAGCTTTTCAACGGGCATACGCCCCGCGCCGATCAGCAGCGGCGTGGGATCCTCGCCCGTCACCTCGGATTTGATTATCGTCTTTACATTATGATAATCGTACTTCATTCTGAACACATCGGACAGCTCACTGACGCCCGACAGCGAACCTATCAAACGATAGGCCGCGTCGCGCTCCTCGGCGATAACGCGCTCCCACTCTTCGGCGGTGACCGAGGACATCTCGCCGTAGCCGCACTCGTACAGGACCTTCGCGGCGTCCTCGTGGGATTTCGCCTCCAGCATCCGCTCGACGCGCTCGCGGTTAAGAAGGTTTCTCTCCAGCGCGCGGACATGCATGGCGGCGTTTAGAAAATCCGTGTCCTTCAGGGGCTTCCGCATTACATCACCCCGCATATTTTGCCTGCCTCCGCGGACAGCTCACCGCGCGCGGAGCCAAGCAGCGAGGCGATCGTGCAGTTCAGCTCCACGTCCCGCGCCGCCAGCACAAGGCCGCCGGGGAAGTCGCGCCCGTCGGGCGCGAGCGTCAGATTGCCCCTGTCGCCCAGCAGCTTGTTCGCGGCCTCAACAACTTTGCCGCCCAGCCTTGAATGTTCGGCGGTGTTGAGTATAACGGCCTCCGCGCCGGTGTTCGCGGCTTTCGCCGCGACCCTTGACAGCCATTCGACTTTCGCGCCGTCGTCAAGATTCTCAAGCCTGACCGCCGCGCCGTCAAACGCCTTTTGTATTACATTCTGCCTGGCCGCAAGCGTGAGCTTGCGCGCCTCCATCGCCGCGACGGCAAGACGGCGCTCGGTGCGCTCTGCGGCGTCGCGCTTTGCCTTGGGGACGGAATCCTCCGTCTGTGCCGCGGCTTGATTTTTATAGCCGGCTATGATCGCGTCGGCTTCTTTGCGCGCCTTTTCCAGCGCCGCCTCGTTTTCCTTCTTGGCGTCGGACGCGATCCGTTCGGTAATGCGCTCTAAACCATTCATATTCAGCGCTGCCTCCAATCAAAAATTACTTTACAGGCTGAGGATAAGGAGCATGGAAACCAGCAGCGCGAGAATGGCGTAAAACTCGACCATGACCGCCATCATTATCCCCTTGAACATCTCCTCGGGGCGCTTGGTGATGATGCCGATGGCGCCGGCGGCGACACGCCCCTGCGAGATAGCCGACAGCCAGCCGACCAAGGCGATGGGCAGACATGCCATGAGATACATGGCGCCCTCCTGAAAGGTGAGCGTGACCATATTGCCCGTAAAGACCTGCAGCTGCACCAACGCGAAAATTCCAACGACGAAGCCGTAAAGTCCCTGCGTGCCGGGGATGACCTGGAGTATCATGATCTGCGCGAATTTGCTGGGATCCTCGGCGTGCAGCCCCGAGCCGGCCTCGCCGACGATGCCTACGCCTTTAGCCGAGCCGATACCGGCCAGCCCTACCGCGAGTGCGACGCCCAAGAGCGCCAGTACGTTGCCGGTGAAAACCTGTGATAGCCATTCCATTTTAATTTTCCTCCTTAATAATATCTACAAAGTTGGTTTTTATCGTCAGGGGCTTAAACGGTTTGCCGCCGCCCTCGTAAAACTTACCGAAGAACTCAAGATACTGCAAGCGCGCCGCGTGTACGTAAGTGCCGATAATATTGATCGCCATGTTAAACGTGTGCCCGACCAGAAACACCACCGCAAACAGTATCGGGCCGATGATAATGTTCGCGCCGCCCAGCATCCCCGCGAGCATATTGAACACGCTTCCGATCACCGCGCCCGCCATGCACAGCGCCATCAGGCGGCAGTAAGACAGCACGTCGGAGAGATAGGCGGTTATGTCATAGAGCTTGCCGACGCCGCCGAACAGCTTGCCGAATATGTTCTTCGAGCGCCTGCCCTGAGTCAGCACAATCGCGGCAAACCCCGCGTACATGACCCACGGCGCGCCGCCGAGCGCTAAAACGCCGATGCCCGCGAACAGCAGCCACCACGAGCCGATGTCCATAACCGCGTCCCACGGCTTGCCGTCCCTGATGAGCAGCCAGCCCTGAACCGCCATGCCGAAGATTAGCTGAACGGTCCCGATTGCGAGGCACGCGATAAGCAGCGTAAGCGGGTCGGTCAGCGGGTCAAACCACATGGGCGGTATGCCCCAGCTGTCCCTGCCGAAGAAGGTCGAGCCGATCACGTTCACCGCGTCGGAGAAGAACCCGCCGAACACAAGCCCCATGACCGCGGACGACGCGCCGACGATTATCAGCAGACGGCACATCTGCCCGAACATGCCCCGCGCTTTCAGCTTTAAGGTCACAAACAGCCCGATGGCCGTAAGCACCAGCCCATAGCCCAAGTCGGCGTACATAATGCCGAAGAACAGCGCGAAGAATAACGAGAACAGCGGATTGGGGTCAACATTGAAATAGTCCGGCGGACTGTACATATCCGTTACCATGTTAAACGGCTCGATGAATTTGCTGTTTTTCAGCTTTATCGGGGGAGCGTCGCTCTCCGGCTCGGGTGAACTGAAATCATATGCGCAGTCGTAACGGGAGAACACCCTTTCAACGCTTTGGAGCCTTGTCTCGTCCACCCACGCCGTCAGGTAAAAGCAGCTCTGGGTTGACAGCGCGTTGCCGGCC
Organism: Oscillospiraceae bacterium; assembly: GCA_009777255.1. GTDB lineage: Bacteria > Bacillota > Clostridia > Oscillospirales > UBA929 > WRMG01. The sequence goes on from WRMG01000021.1 coordinate 7,834, forward strand.
GCCTCGGCTCTGGACATATACAGCCCCAGCGCGTCTATGGCGCGCTCAAGCATCGGCAGCTCGCCCGCGTGGGAACAGATGGCCTTCTCGATCTCGCCGCGCTTTATCTCGATCTCGCCCATGCGCATTTCGCACGCGGCGACGGCCTCCGCCGCCGTAGCGCCGACATCCTTGAACTGCATACGCGAAAAGCCGTAGCTTTTCAGCAGCGCGTTCATCTCCGTTTCGGCAGAAACGTGACAGATAACCATGAGATAATGCTGCTCCCTGTCGGAGCCGGCGCGGAAAAGCACGGACAGCGGAACCTGCTCCTCCATCAGCGCGGCAAGCTCGTCTATCTTTGCCGACGCCGGACATACGCCGAGTGAGATGACGCAGTGCGCGGTGCTTGAAACGTTCAGCGGAGCGCTTAGCTCTATCCACGGCCTGAGCGCCGCGCTTCTGTTCTGAAGCCGCCCCTCCTCGGAGTTCAGCGCCGCGATCTCCCGCCGGTGCCCGAGAATTTCCGCCGCCGCGTCGCGGGCGTTTTGCAGCGCCTGGGCGTTAAGCAGCTCCTTTTCCGAGAGGACCGGCCGCTGCGCGAACATATTCCGCTTGGGATGGACATACCTTATCAGTGTGTCCAGCGCCTGTTTAAGGTCCCGCGTCGCGGACTTAATATCGTCCGTGTCCGTGACGGCGCGCTCCGCGAGAGCCGCGTATTCGGGGCCATCGGCCAGCGCCGCCCGGTCCCGTATCTCAACGCAGCCGAGGCGCATAAGCTCGGCAAAAATCCTGTCACGGTCACAGGCAAGTCCGAGAAGCCGCGCCTTTTTCATGGGGAGAATCATACGGCGCTCACTATCCTTTCCGTGATAAACGCGGCCGCTTCGTTAATTTTGCCGGTCGCGCCGTTCTCAAGCGCCGCCGCGTCGTCCAGCGCTTTTTTCAGAAATTCCTCGGCCTCGGCTTCGGCCTTGGCTTCGGATATTTGCAGGATGTCGCGGACCTGCGCGGCGGAGCGGGCAAGCTCGCTTTCAAGCAGCGCCCTGCCTTTCGCGTGAGCGTCGGATAACATGCGCTTACAGGCCGCCGCGGTATCGGCGCGCTCGGCAAAAGCCGAGTCCTCAGCGCTTTTTACCCTTGTGATGGCATCCAGTGACATGCGTTCACCGCCTTTGTTATTTGGGTTTCTTACGATATTATAGTTCAAAATCAGAGAGATGTCCAGTATATTTTTTGAAAAAAACAGAAAAAATGCGAACGATTTTCCGAGGCCCGCGCCGAGATTGGCGCGGCGCAAAGTTTTTATTGACAAGCAGGTGAAATAATGGTAAAATCGCAATGTCGTGTATGTACGCAAAAATGTGCTGAATTTCGGGGCGGTGTTGTTTTGGCGGAGGTTCTCAGGGTGGCCGCGGTTTCGGCAGCCGTATTTCTGCTCGCCGCCGCCGCCGTTTACGGTATAACGCTTGCGCGCGCGGCAAACAGCCTGCGTTCGCGCATGGTTTTCACACCCCTGCCGCCCGCCGATAACGGGCATACGGGGCACGCCGCCGCCGCGCTCGCCGAGATCATTAAATTCAAGACCGTTTCGCATGACGACCCTGCCGAAAACGAGTTTTCGGAGTGGGTCAAACTCCGCGACCGTCTGAAAAAAGACTTCCCGCTGACGCACAAAGCGCTCTCGCGTGAGGTTATTTCGGACTACAGCCTGCTTTACATATGGAGGGCGGAGGAGCCGGCGGGTGAGCCGCTGCTTTTGAGCGCGCACCTCGACGTCGCGGACGCCGGAGGGGAATGGGAGCATCCCCCGTTCGGCGGAATTGTCGGCGACGGGTATGTTTGGGGACGCGGCGCGCTGGACTGTAAATGCAATGTCATTGCCATGCTGGAGGCAGTTGAGATACTGCTGGGTGACGGCAAAAGACTGCAACGTGACGTATACCTGGCGTTCAGCCATGATCAGGAGTCGGGAACTGCCGGCGCGGCAGCGCTTTCACGCGTTTTTGCCGAACGGAACCTCTCCTTTTATATGGTGCTGGACGAGGGCGGCTGGCTTACGCGCGGACTGCTGCCGGTGAGGGTGCCGGTGGCGCAGATCGGCGTCGCCGAAAAGGGCCGTATGCGCGTAAAGCTGTCTGTCGAAACAAGCGGGGGTCACGCCTCGTTTCCGCCGGCGCACTCCGCCGTCGGGCTGCTTGCCGAGGCTATAGCGCGCGTTGAGTACAGGCCGCACAAGGCGAGGCTTACGCCCGTAGTCGCGGCGCAGCTTAAAAGTGTTCTGACCGTTATGCCGTTCCGCTGGCGCTATGCGCTTGTCAATATGCCGCTTACTAAGGAAAAAGTGATACGGCTCTGTACGGGCGACAGCAGGCTTAATCCGCTTGTGCGCTCCACCGTTGCGGCCGTAAGGATTGAGGGAGGAAGCTCGGGGAACACGCTGCCGGATTCGGCGAGCGCGTATTTGGACATACGGCTTTTGCACGGGGACGGCGGCGGGGATATGCTTCAGTTCATCAGGGATATGGTATCGGATCTCGGCGTTTTGGCCGAGGAGGCGGATATGATGCCGCCGTCTGAGGTGTCGCCGAGGGACTGCGGGCAGTTTGCGCAGATTAAGGATTGCGTGAGAGAGGTTTTCGGCAGCGTGAAGGTTTCGCCGTCGCTTGCGGTGACCTCGACAAGCTCGCGGCAGTACGAGCGTTTTTGCCCGTATGTTTACCGCTTTTCGCCGTTTGCGCTTACGCCGGCGGATATGGCGCGGCTGCACGGGCGGGGCGAGGGAGTCCGCGTTGATTCGCTGGGGCTGGCCGTTTCGTTTTATAAAGAATTGATAACAAGGATATGCTTGTGAGAATACTGTTGAAAGACTGCTATATTGAGAGGTGACGGCGTTGAAATCATTATCAGATTTATCGGGGGATTTGACAGCTCTGGTTGACAGGATATTTGCCTCGATACTGAAGATTGATTATCTCTATAATACAGACGGCGCGCGTACGAAAACCAATATGGGCCTGCTTGTCATCATATTGGCCGTGAGCGGTTTTGTAAACAGCGTGGCCGCGATGATAACGGACAGAAGCTGGTACGGGATTGCCGAGGTTGCGGTGGTCATCGCTCTGGGCGTGATATTCTATATGCTTATAAACCGGACCCCCAGCTCGAAGCTTGTCTCATTATATGTTACGGTAAGTATATGGGCGCAGTTTGTGCTTGCGCCGAGCGGCTCGGCCGTGAACACCTTTTTGTATCTGCTGTATCCCGTCGCGCTGTGTATATTCCTCGGCAACGCGCTGGGCATAAGAATGACGATACTGACGGCGTTTAATTTAATGATTTGCTTCTGGTGGTGGCGCGGCAGCCTGGCGGTGACCGCGTCGGGCGAGGTTCTGACGCAGTTCGTCGTTTCCTTTATCTGCGCCGGCATATTCGCGGTGATGGTCGAGATCGTCCACGGCAGGACGTTCGAGCGGCTTACGTTCCTGACGCGGCAGATAACGGACGATTCGTATACCGACGCGCTTACGCGGCTGCTGACCCGGCGCGCCTTTAACGAGCGCTTCGCAAGGAGCATCGAGGAGCAGGCGGCGCAGGGCAAGCCGGTTTTTGTTGTGATGTGTGATATAGATCATTTCAAAAGGGTCAATGATACTTACGGGCATCATATCGGCGACGAGGTGCTGAAGCATGTGGCCGATATTATCTCGAAATACGCGATGGGCAGGGACGTGTGCTTCAGATGGGGCGGCGAGGAGTTTCTTATATTCCTGCACGAGCAATCGACGATACGCGCGGTGGACGCGGTGAACCGTATACGCATTGTGCTGGAATTTACGCATTTTACGTCGGCTACCGTCGGGACGATAAAGGTGACCATGAGCTTCGGGCTGCATCAGTATGATACGACCATGTCTATGGATAAGAATATATCGGTCGCGGACGGATACTTATACGCCGCTAAACAAAACGGAAGGAATCGCGTGGAATACGCGACACAAGGAGAATAATGGAAACGGTAAACAAGGGCTACAGTGAGAAAAAATTATCACCGAGCGCGCGGGAGATAAAAAACGCCATAGCCGGCAAGACGTACCGGCATTTCGCCAGAGAGGTGGAAAACGCCACAAAGGAGCAGATATTCAAGGCGTGCGCGCTGGTTGTGCGCGACCTGATAACCGCGCGGGCGGCCGGAAACGGCGCCGCGAGGGACGCGGACAGGCAGGTGCATTATCTTTCGCTGGAGTTTCTTTTGGGGCGCTCGATAGCGAAGAATATGTTCAATCTGGGCATATATGAGGATATGCGGGCGGCGCTTGCCGATTTGGGGATAGACATAGACGATGTGCTGGAGACGGAGCCGGACGCGGCGCTCGGCAACGGGGGCCTGGGGCGTCTGGCGGCGTGCTATCTCGATTCGCTCACGTCCCTTGGCATTACCGCCACGGGGTATTCGATATGCTATCATCTGGGGATGTTTAAGCAGAAGATATTCGAGGGGCAGCAGATAGAGCTTCCCGATCCGTGGCTGGAGCTGGGCGACGTTTGGCTGATGCCGGCGATGGACGAGATAGAGGAGATACGCTTCGGCGGGCGCGTTGAGGAGTACTGGGAGAACAACTGCATGTACAAGCGGCTTGCGGATTACACGACCGTTCAGGCCGTGCCGATGGATATGCGCGTCGCGGGATACGGCACCAACCATACCAACACGCTGAGGCTTTGGGACGCGAAATCGCCCAAGGTCCTTGAGATGAGCCTGTTTTCGCGCGGGGAGTATATGCGCGCCGTTGAGCAGAACGCGATGGCGGAGGTTATATCGCAGATACTATACCCCGAGGACAACCATTACGAGGGGAAGCTGCTGAGGCTGAGGCAGCAGTACTTCTTTGTGTCGGCGACATTGCAGTGCATTGTGCGCAAGCACCGCGCGCGGCACGGCACGCTGAACAACTTCCACATAAAGCATGTCATACACATAAACGACACGCACCCGACGCTTGTTATACCCGAGCTGATGCGGATACTGCTCGATGAGGAGCGCATGGACTGGGATCAGGCGTGGACGATTGTTTCGCATACGGTGGCGTATACTAACCACACGGTGCTGGCCGAGGCGTTGGAATGCTGGCCGCAGAGTACGTTTGAGATGTTGCTGCCGCGTATATGGCAGATTGTCTGTGAGTGCAACGACCGTTATCTCGATATGATACGCAGCAGGTATCCCGACGATTATAACCGTCAGGCCGTCATGGCTATCGTATGGGACGGGCAGGTGAGGATGGCGAACCTGTGCGTTTACGCGTGCTACGCGGTAAACGGGGTTTCGCAGCTTCACAGCAAGATATTGCAGGAGAATATATTCGCGCCGGAATATGAGATGTGGCCGAGGAAATTCTATAACGTGACGAACGGAGTCGATCACCGGCGCTGGCTGTCGCAGATAAATCCGAGGCTGCACGGGCTTATATGCGAGCTGGCCGGCGACGACGGCTATCTGAAGCATCCGAACGAGCTGCAGAAGCTGGCGCAGTTCTCACGCCGCAGAGACGCGCAGAGCCGCTGGGAGGAGATAAAGCGGGCGAATAAGGCCGATTTTTCCAACTGGCTCCGCAGGGAGCAGGGGGTTATGATCGACCCCGACACCATTTTTGACGTACAAGTGAAACGCCTGCATGAGTATAAGCGCCAGCTGCTTAACGTGCTGCATATCATATCGCTTTACCAGCGGCTGACGGAGAATCCTGACATGGATTTCGAGCCGAGGACGTTTCTTATTGGCGCGAAGGCCGCGAGCGGCTATTACGCCGCGAAGAGGATTATTCAGCTTATCAATTCGCTGGCGCGCGAGATAGACAACGACGAGCGCGTTAAGGGCAAGCTGAAGCTGGTGTTTTTGGAAAACTACCGCGTTTCGATGGCGGAGAAGCTGATACCGGCGAGCGAAATAAGCGAGCAGATTTCGCTGGCGGGCAAAGAGGCGTCGGGCACGGGGAACATGAAGTTTATGCTGAACGGCGCTTTGACCATCGGGACGATGGACGGCGCGAATATTGAGATGGCGGAGGTTCTGGGGCTGGACAACATCTTTATATTCGGGCTTACGGCGGTGATGGCGGATCAGATGCGCCGCGAGGGATATAACCCGCTGCAATACTATGACCGCGACGAAACGCTGAAGGCCGCCGTTGATCTGCTGTCGTTCGGGTTCGGCGACGGGCGGAGCTATGCGGATATAGCAAACTCGCTGATTCTGGGCAACCCCTCGGACAGCTATATGCTGCTCGCGGACTTTGAGAGCTATCGGATGCGGCACGCCGACGTCGCTAACGCATACCGCGACCGCGAGAGGTGGAACCGGATGTCGATGATGAACACGGCGCAGGCGGGCGTTTTCGCCGCCGACCGCGCCGTCAGCCAGTACGCGAGGCATATCTGGAACGTCTAGGCAGGCGCCCTGCCAGGCAATGAGGGGGTTCCACCCCCGTACCCCCGAGTAATTTTGCGGGCGCCGCGCTATACAATGTAAATTGGAGGATTTCATAATGGGAAAACCGTTTTATCTTACAACGGCTATAATATATACGTCGGGCAGGCCGCATATCGGCAATATGCTCGACCCTGTGCTTGCCGACGCCATAGCGCGGTTTCAGCGGCTGCGCGGGCGCGACGTGTATTTCCTCACCGGCACGGACGAGCACGGGCAGAAGATACAGAAGGCCGCCGAGGCGCTGGGGCTGACGCCGCGGGAGCATGTCGATAAGCTGGCGGCCGAGGTGCGCCGCCAATGGGATCTGCTCGGCACCGGCTATGACCAGTTCATAAGGACGAGCGATGAGCGGCACAAGGCGATTGCTCAGAAGATATTCAGGCGCTTTTATGATAACGGGGATGTTTATAAGGGCGAGTATTCGGGGCTTTACTGTCTGGACTGCGAGACGTTTTATACGGAGACGCAGGCGGGCGGCGGCAAGGCCTGCCCCGAATGCGGCGCGGCGCTGAAGGAGGCCAAAGAGGAGGCGTATTTCTTCAAGCTCTCGAAGTACGCGGACAGGCTGATGGCGCATATGGACGCGAACCCGGGCTTTATCCAGCCGGAGTTCCGCAAAAACGAGATGGTGGAGAATTTCCTGAAGCCGGGCTTGCAGGACCTCTGCGTGACGCGGACGTCGTTTACATGGGGGATTCCCGTGGATTTCGACCCCGGGCATGTCATGTATGTGTGGGTGGACGCGCTGTCAAACTATATAACGGCGCTGGACTATGACACGGAGGGCGAGAGCGGCGAGCTGTACAATAAATACTGGCCGCCGCAGGTGCAGATTATCGGCAAGGATATACTGAGGTTCCATTCGATATACTGGCCCATTATGCTGATGGCGCTGGATGTGCCGCTGCCCGAGACGATTCTGGCGCATCCGTGGGTGCTTATGAACGAGGCGAAGATGTCGAAGTCGAAGGGCAACGTCGTCTATGCCGACGAGCTGGCGGAGCGCTACGGCGTTGAGGCCGTGCGCTATTTCCTGTTAAGGGAGCCGACGCTGGGCAATGACGCGTCGCTGACAAAGGACAAGTTCATCGGGCGTATAAACGCCGATTTGGCCAACGATTTGGGCAATCTGCTGTCCAGGACGGTCGCTATGACGGAGAAATATTTCGGCGGGATAATACCCGACGAAAAGGAATTTGAGCCGATAGACGGGGAGATAGAGGCGCTGGCCGCCGAAACCACCGGCGCGGCCGCAGGTTATTACGAGCGCTATCAGACCGCGAACGCGCTTGCGGAGATATGGAAGCTGATCTCGCGCGCCAATAAATATATCGACGAAACTACGCCGTGGATACTGGGCAGGGATGAGAGCAAAAAACCGAGGCTTGCCGCCGTGCTTTGGACGCTGTGCGAGGTGCTGCGCGGGGTGTCGGTGTTTGTCGAGCCGGCGCTGCCGTCGTCCGCGGCGGAGATACGGCGCCAGCTGGGGCAGGACGGGCAGATAAGCTGGGAGCAGGCGGCGCGGTGGGGCAACGCGTTTCATGTCAAGAAGGGGGGCGCGCTTTTCCCGAGACGCGCCTTGGAGGACGAGCTTAAATACTGGGACGGGGAGTAGATGCTCATGTTCAAGGTTTTCGACTCGCGCGACGAATATTTCCGAAGCCCTTACGGAGCGGTGACTCAGGGCACCGAGGTAGAGATAAAATTCTGTCCCCCACGGGCGTGGGGGACTAAGCAAGTTACGCTTATGGTGTGGTATGACGACAGGAGCGAGATGGCCGAGATGCCGATGAGATGGGCGGGGCTGAACGGCGCGAACGACGTGTACCGCGGCGTTATACCCACGGAGGGCGCGATCGGGCCGCTATGGTATCATTTCAGGATAGAGCGGCTTGACGGGCGCGCGGATTACTACGGCAACAACCAACGGTGCCGGGGCGGCACGGGACAGCTGTATGAAAGCGATCCGCCGGGGTATCAGATTACGGTGTATCTGCCGGATTACAGCGTGCCGGACTGGTACGGCAACGGTATCACGTATCAGATATTTCCCGACAGGTTCCGCAGGGCAAAGGTTCCCGAGCCCGTTAAGGGGCGCGTTATTCATGAGGATTGGGAGGAAATGCCCGTACATCGGCCTGACGCGAACGGCGAGGTGCTGAACAACGACTTCTTCGGCGGGTCGCTGGCGGGCGCGCGGGAGAAGCTGGAATATCTGTACGATATGGGCGTTACGACGATATATTTTAATCCCGTGTTTCAGGCGTTTTCCAACCACCGCTATGACACCGGCGACTATATGAAAATCGACCCCATGATCGGCACGGAGAAGGAGCTGGCGGAGTTCTGCCGCGAGGCGAAGGAGAAATACGGTATACGCGTGCTGCTGGACGGCGTGTTTAACCACACGGGGTTCGATTCGCGGTATTTCAACGGGCGCGGGACATATGACAGCCTCGGGGCGTATCAGTCAAAGGAATCGCGCTTTTACGAGTGGTATGACTTTCAGGAGTGGCCGGATAAATACTCGTCGTGGTGGGGGATATACACCCTTCCGCAGGTGAATGAAAGCAGCAGGAGCTACATAGATTTCATTATAAACAGCCGCGACAGCGTTGTGCGCCGCTGGGCGCGCTCGGGGATTTCGGGCTGGAGGCTGGACGTCGCCGACGAGCTGCCGGACGAGTTTATAGAGCAGTTCAGGACGGTGATGCGCGAGACGAACCCCGAGGCCGTGCTTATCGGCGAGGTCTGGGAGGACGCGAGCAACAAGACGGCGTATGGCAAGCGCCGCCGTTATTTGCTGGGGCACGGGCTGGACAGCGTGATGAACTACCCGTTTCGGAGCGCGCTGATAGGGTATCTGCGCGGCGGCGACGCGCGCGAATTTGTTGAGGATATGGAGTGCCTGCGCGAGAATTATCCCAAGCTGGCGTTTTTCTCGCTGATGAACCTGATCGGGACGCATGATTCGCCGCGCATACTGACGGTGCTGGGCTGTGACGAGGCGGATTACGGACTTTCAAAGGACGAGCGCGCGGAGAAAAAGCTCTCCCGCGTCCAGCGGGCGCTGGGGCTGGCAAGGCTAAGGCTTGCCACGGCGATACAGTTCACGTTCCCAGGGTCGCCGCTGGTGTATTACGGCGACGAGGCGGGCATGGAGGGGTTTGAGGACCCGTTTAACCGCAAGGGCTATCCGTGGGGCAAAGAGGACAAGGGCCTTTTAAGCTGGTACAGGCATTTGGGCAACGCGCGCCGCAACAGCGAGGCGCTGCGTTCGGGGGAGATTATCTGGCGCTATGCACGCGAGGGGCTGCTGGTCTATGAGCGCGCCGGAGTGCATGAGAGCGTTGTGGTGGCGGTGAACGCGTCGATGAAACGGATGAGCTGTGAGCTGGACTGGGGCTCGGCGGCGGCGACGGATCTGATAACGGGGCGGTCGCTGAGGAATATAACTCCGGTGCTGAATCTGGAGGTCGAGCCGATGAGCGTTATGCTGCTGCTATGCTGATATTTGACGAGCTGACGGTCTCGCAGTTCGCGGGGCTGCGCGAGGGCTGCGGGCTTTCGCCGGTGGACGGCGGGCTGGTGGTCCGCGCTCTGGTTTCTTCGCTTTTCACGCTGAGCTGCGAGGTTGACGGCAGGACGGCCGGTATGCTGAGGGTTGTGGGCGACGGGGCGTTTGTGGCGGTCATATGCGATGTGATCGTGCTGCCGGAGTACCGGCGCAGGGGCATCGGGACGGCTATGGTAAACGCCGCGCTGGAGAGAATTGGGCGCGAGATGCCCGGCGGTATGAGGATCTCCGTTATGCTGACATGCGCCGCCGAGCGCGAGGGATTTTATAAGAAAATAGGGTTTTTTACCTTGGACAGGGATGTTCAGGGTGTGGCGATGCAGACATTTGTAAAAGGGAGCGCGGTTTGATTTGACATTTTGCCGGCTCGGTGCTACAATAAAAAGAAAGCGGGCGGCCGCGGGCCGTTTCCGCAGCCATAAAGGAGGAACATCATGTCACTTAAAATTTTCAATAACAACGGTATGATAGCCGTGTCGGCCAAGGTGTTCACCACTATAAGCGGCTGGGTCGCCATGAACTGCTTCGGCGTTCGCGGCATGGCGGCGCGCTCGGTGTCGGACGGGCTTGTCAGCCTTTTGCGGCGCGGCAGCGTATCTAAGGGGATCAAGGTGGAGTTGGACGAGGATGAATCTGTCCAGATAGAGATGCATATAATTGTTGAGCATGGGGTGAATATCCCCGAGGTGACAAAATCCATAAGGCATCATGTGTGCTATATGGTTGAGAAGCTTACGGCCGTCAGGGTGTCAAGGGTAGATGTGTTCGTTGACGGTATGCTTGCGGGGAGATAGGTGATGGCGTTGAGGTATTGTGACGGGACGGCCTTCTGCCGCATGTTCGCCTCCGGCGCGGCTGCGATGGAAAACGCCGTTACGGAGGTAAACGAGCTGAATGTCTTTCCCGTGCCCGACGGGGACACGGGTATAAATATGTCGATGACGATGAACGCGGGGCTTAGAGAGATGAACGGCGGCAACACGCACGCCGGTCAGGCCGCCGGCGCAGCCGCGCAGGGGCTTTTGAGGGGCGCGCGCGGCAACTCCGGCGTTATACTGTCGCTTTTGTTCAGGGGGTTTGCCAAGACGGTCAAGAATATGGAGGTCATTGACGGCGCGGCGTTTGCCGCCGCGATGGCCGAGGGCGTGAATACGGCTTATAAGGCCGTCATGAAGCCCGCCGAGGGCACGGTACTCACGGTTTCGCGGGTATCCGCGCGGCGCGGCGTGGAATACGCCGCGAACGGCGCCGATCTTGACCATGTGCTGGAGGAGATGCTGTCAAGCGCAAACGCCGCGCTGGCGGAGACTATATATCAGAACCCCGTGCTGGAGAAGGCGGGGGTTATCGACGCGGGCGGGCGCGGGCTTTGTATCATCTTTGAGGGGATGCTTGCCGCGCTGAAGGGGAAACCGGTAAAGCCGCTTGACTTGAACGGCGGCGCGGGCCGCGAGGCGGCGCGGTTCTCGGATTTCTCGAGCGAGGAGATACTCTTCGGGTATTGCACGGAGTTTTTGATTAAGCGGCCACGAAACGACAAGAAGGACCCCGCGCGTCTGCGCGCGGTGCTTGAAACCTGCGGCGACAGCCTTGTGTTTGTGGACGACGAGGAGATAATAAAGGTACATGTACACACCGACAATCCCGGGCGCGTGCTGGCGCAGGCGCTCGCGTACGGCGAGCTTACGTCGGTGAAAATCGAGAATATGCGCGAGCAGCATACGGAGATGGTTAGCTTTCAGGACGCGCCGGCCCCTAAACCGGCGCCCGCGGCGGCGCCGCCGAAGGATTACGGCTTTGTCGCCGTTTGCGCGGGCGGCGGGCTGGAGGAGATATTCTATGACTTGGGCGTTGACAGCATTGTGCGCGGCGGGCAGACGATGAACCCGTCCACGCAGGAGATTTTGGACTCTGTTAAGGTGATAAACGCCGAAACGGTGTTTGTGCTGCCGAACAATAAAAATATCATTATGGCCGCCGAGCAGTGCGTGCCGCTTTCGGACAAAAACGTCGTTGTGATACCGTGCAGGAACATACCGCAGGGCGTTTCGGCTATGCTGAGCTTTGACGGGGCCGCCACGGCTGAGGAGAACCGCGCGAATATGACGGAGGCGCTGGGCGGGGTCACGAGCGTTCAGATAACCGCCGCCGCGCGCGACTCGCAGTTTGACGGCATGGATATAAACGAGGGCGACCACATGGCGCTGATAAACGGCGCGCTGTATTTAAGCGATCCGTCGCGCGGCGCTGTCCTGAGCGCGGCCGCCGGCGCGCTGGCGGAGAGAGAGCCGTCGTTTGTGACGATCTATTACGGAGAGGACGTAGGCGAGGACGAAGCCGCGGAGGCGGCGGAAACGCTGAAAAGGCATATGCCGGAGGCGACCGTGCAGGAGGTGCCGGGCGGGCAGCCGGTGTACTCGTATATCATTTCGGCGGAATAGAGATGAGAGTAGCGGTTATAGACGGTCAGGGCGGCAGGATGGGGCAGATGGTGATCGAGCGCGTAAGGAGCGAGGGCATTGTCTGTGAATTGATCGCAATTGGGACAAACAGCATTGCCGCGTCGGCTATGCTGAAAGCGGGGGCGGACGCCGGAGCGTCAGGAGAAAACCCCGTCGTCGCGGCGAGCCGCAGCGCCGATGTGATTATAGGGCCGGTCGGGATCATCGCCGCGGATTCCATGCTCGGCGAGGTGACGCCCGCGATGGCGGTGGCGATCGGGCAGAGCGGGGCGAGGAAAATCCTGATACCGGTGAATCTCTGTAATAATTTTATAGTCGGCGTGCGGCCGCAGCCGCTTGCAAAGCTCATAGCCGAGGCTGTGGAACAGCTTAAACCGGAGCAATCACGGCAGAAGCCGGAATAGCATATATAATGTTTCATAATCGCGTCATGAAGGCGCGCTCCCGTCCAAGACAGGAAATATAATTAAGGGAGATTGATTATGAGCGTCAACAACAAAAGAAAGCACCTGAGCAACCTTATTATCGCCGCTGTTTGTCTGGCTTTGGCCATGGTTCTGCCGTTTCTGACGGGTCAGATACTGCAGATAGGCAGCGCGCTGAGTCCCATGCACATCCCTGTTTTCCTTTGCGCTTTTTTCTGCGGGCCTTATTACGCGGTGATTGTGGGCGCGGTATCGCCGCTTCTGCGGTTCGTTCTGTTCGGGATGCCGCCGATTTTTCCCATAGGCGCCGCTATGTGCTTTGAGCTTGCCGTGTACGGGCTGGCGGCGGGGCTGCTGTACAAAACGCTTCCCCAAAAGAAAGGCTTTGTATTTGCTTCGCTTATAGCCGCGATGCTGTGCGGGCGTGTCGTTTGGGGAGCTGCCATGGCCGTGCTGTCGGGCGCGGCGGGAAACGCTTTTACATGGCGGATGTTTTTGGCGGGCGCGTTTACAAACGCGATACCGGGGATCATACTGCATATCATTTTGGTTCCCGCTGTTGTTATAGCTTTGGCGCCGCGCTTACATAAAAGGAATAATTGAACCGGAGTCTGTGCATAATATTCCCATAACTTTAATTTGGAGTGATATTATGCAGGTTTCACAACTGATGAACACCAACGTGGTCAGCGTCACACCCGGCGAGACCGCGACGCTTGCCGCGCGGCTTTTGAACCGCCACAACATAGGCGCGCTGCCCGTTTGCGGTATTGACGGGCGGCTGAAGGGCATACTGACCGACCGCGACATTGTTCTCAGATGCGTCGCCGCCGAAAACGACCCGGACACCACGACGGTCGGCGATATTATGAGCCGCGGCGTTATCAGCGTTTCGCCGGACGACGACGTGTGCGAGGCGGCGCGTATAATGGCGGGGGATCAGGTGCGGCGGCTGCCGGTTACACAGGACGGGCGCGTTGTGGGGATGCTGAGTCTTGGCGATATGGCGCGGCGGCGCGAGTTTGACATGGAGGCCGCCAAGGCGCTTTCGGATATTTCGAGCAATATAAAGAGAATCTGAATGTTTTTTCGCGCGGCGGTTTGCGGGGCGTAAGGGCCCGCAAGCCGCTTTTTATCGGCGTTTTCTCACGTATAACGGCGGTCTGAAATTACCCTAAAAAATTTTTTTATTTATTTTGCATAAAACGCTTGACAAAAGGAATAGAGAGTGCTAGACTGATAGAGCGTCCGAGGGAAGCGGTTGGTGAAAACTGCATAAACGAACCCTGCGGAACGAGTGAATTTAGTCAATATGACTAAAACGCACATTGTAAATTAAACAACGTGACGAAGAAAGAGTAAAGAAAGAGACCAGCGAGGGCGGCGTCAGATAACAGTTAACAGATAACAGTTAACAGTTGGTTGACGTTGCAATAAATTTGAGTGTAACAAGCAGCTAGGTAACTAGCGCTCTGAGAGATGAACGGGTTCTGTTCTGATGGGATGGGGCCTGGTAATAAGTTTAACAGAGAGTTTGATCCTGGCTCAGGACGAACGCTGGCGGCGTGCCTAACACATGCAAGTCGAACGGAGTTGTGCAAAGCACAGAGTGCTTTGCGAAGAGCTAAGAGCAGAGATATAAGAGATAAGAGCAAAGAGTTAAGAAATGGCCGTAGTATGTGCCTCGAACTTAACACTAAGCACTTAACACTTAGAACTTAGCATTTAGCGTTGCGCAGCAAAGCGCTGTGTGCTTTGCGCAGCTTAGTGGCGGACGGGTGAGTAACGCGTGAGCAATCTGCCTTTTGGAGCGGGATAACACATGGAAACAGGTGCTAATACCGCATGAAGTACGCTATAGGCATCTATGGGGTATGAAAGGATGAAAATCCGCCAAGAGATGAGCTCGCGTCTGATTAGCTAGTTGGTGGGGTAACGGCCTACCAAGGCGACGATCAGTAGCCGGACTGAGAGGTTGACCGGCCACATTGGGACTGAGATACGGCCCAGACTCCTACGGG
>WRMG01000022.1 GCA_009777255.1 Oscillospiraceae bacterium
CGGCCCGCTTATCGACATCGGAACGCACGCGCTTGACCTGACGCTCTGGATGATGAACAGCTATAAGCCCGTTTCCGTCAGCGGCAGCGTGTTCTATAAGCTGGGAGCTTCTGAGGACGCGTCCTCCGGCAACATGTTCGGCCCTTGGGACACCAAAGCGTACGAGGTTGAGGACTCCGCGTTCGGGCTTATCAAATTCGCCGGCGGCGCGACGGTTTACCTTGAGTCGTCATGGGCGCTTAACCTGCGCGACGCGTACGAGGCGTGTACGACCCTCTGCGGCACCAAGGCCGGCGCCGAGATACGCCCGAATATGTCAGGCTCGCACGACCTCATATATAACTCCACGCGCCACGGTCAGCTTACGGAGGAACGCCAGTCCCCCGGCAGCTCCATCGCGTTCTTCGGCGGCGGGCATGACAGCGCGGGCGCAGCCGAAGCCGAGGCGTGGATCGACTCGATAATCAACGACACCGAACCGCTTGTCAACCCTGAGCAGGCGTTCACCGTAACGCAGATACTTGAGGGCATTTATAAATCGGCCGAGAGCGGCAAGGAGGTATTCTTCTGATGAAAATGGGTTTTGTTACGGCTCTGCTGGGAGAATATAACTTCGAGCAGGTAATAGACACGGCGGGCAGGCTGGGCTATGAATGTGTCGAGATCGCGTGCTGGCCCGGCGGCGCCGCCGAGCGCAGATACGCCGGCGTAAGCCATATCGACGTCGATTCCCTCGACGACGCCAAAATCGCGTATATCAAAAATTACTGCAAAGAGCGCGGCGTTGAAATATCCAGTCTGGCGTTTTACCCCAACAATCTCGACGGCGACCTTGAAAAGCGTGAGTTTAATATAAGCCACCTGAAAAAGGTCATAAAGGCGAGCGCGCGGCTGGGCGTGAACATGGTGACGACGTTCATCGGCCGCGACCAGTACAAGTCCGTTGAGGATAACATGGAGATTTTCAAACAGGTCTGGCCGCCGATTATTAAGTTCGCCGAGGAAAACGGCGTCAGGGTCGGGATAGAGAACTGCCCGATGCTGTTCGATCACAACCAGTGGCCCGGCGGCTGGAATTTAGCCTCGACGCCTAAGATATGGCGCGAAATGTTTAAGGTCATCGACAGCGATTACTTCGGGCTGAACTACGACCCCAGCCATCTGGTAATACAGATGATGGACCCCATTGCGCCGATCTGGGAATTTCGTAAAAAAATAATACATGTACACTTTAAGGACACGAAAATCTACCGCGAGAAGCTCAACGACATCGGCTCGTTCGCGGCCCCCAACGACTACATGGCGCCGAAGCTGCCGGGGCTGGGCGATATAAACTGGGGCGATTTCGTCGCCGCGCTCAACGACATAGGCTTCGACGGCTATGCCTGTATCGAGGTAGAGGACCGGGCGTTCGAGGTAAACACCGGGGCAAAACTAAAAAGCCTTGAGTTATCAAAACGTTATTTGGAGCAGTTTGTAATATGAAATACACATTAGAGTCTAATTTGGGCGACTTTCTGAAACATCCCGTAGCGCGCGACCTTTTTACAAAGGCGGGCGGCTATAACGCGGGCAAGCTGATAAACCCACTCACGAATTTTATGCGGCTCGCCGCGGTTGACGCGCTGCTCGAAAGCCTCGGCAGGGGCAAGGTCATGGAGGCGATTATCGAAATCGTCAACGCCGCCGCCGACATCGAGGCGCCGGACTGCGACCCCGCGAACGCGTGGTGGCGCGAGGCCGTGATCTATCAGATATACCCTCTCAGCTTCACGGGGCCTGACGGCGGCGACGGACTGCGCGGCATAACCTCGCGCCTTGACTACCTTAAAGATTTGGGCGCCGACGCCATATGGCTGTGCCCCGTGTTCGACTCACCGCAGGTGGACAACGGCTACGACGTGCGCGACTACCGCGAGATCGACAAAAAGTATGGCACGACGGCCGACATGGAGGAGCTTATCGCGGAGGCGCACGCGCGGGATATAAAGGTCATACTCGATCTGGTGTTCAACCACACCTCCGACGAGCACGAGTGGTTCAGGTCTTCAGCGTCGGAGCCCGACTCGCCGTACAGGGACTATTACGTTTGGCGCGAGGGCGCGCCCGACAAGCCCCCAAACAACTGGGTATCGTTTTTCGGCGGGAGCGCGTGGGACTACGACGAGCGGCGCGGCGCCTGGTACCTGCATCTGTTCGCCAAGGGCCAGCCGGACCTGAACTGGGAAAATCCCGCCGTGCGCGGGGAACTCTGCGATATAACCCGCTTCTGGCGGGAAAAGGGCACCGACGGGTTCAGGCTCGACGTGATAAGCTTTGTGTCGAAGTTCACCGAGTTTAAGGACGGCGATCCCGACATCGCGGCGCTGGCCGGATGGCTTGGCTTTGAGCATTATTTCCACGGCCCGAGGCTGCACGAGTTTATGCGCGAGCTGCGCGAAAAGGGGCTGGGCGACACCTATGCCGTCGGAGAAACGCCGGGGCTGGGCCGTGAAATTAACCGCCTTATGTCTGCGCCGAGCCGCAATGAGCTAAGTCAGATATTCTGCTTCGACGCGATGGATAACCCCGGCAAATCGAAATTCGACGACTATGAGTATAACCTGTATCACGCCCGCGAGTTGATGCTCGGCTGGATGAAGGATACCGGCAAGGGCCTGTGGGACGCGCTTTTCTGGGAAAACCACGACAACCCCCGCATGGTTTCCAAGGTGACTTCCGACAAGAGCCTGCACAAGCCGCTGGCGAAGCTCCTTAATCTATGGCTGCTCACCCTGCGCGGCACGCCCTATATTTATCAGGGTCAGGAGCTGGGCACGCCGAACACGGAGTTTAAGTCCTATGACGATATAATGGACATCGAGGCGAAGAACACATACAAAGAAGCGCTGGAAAAAACCGGCGACCACAGCGCGGCGCTCGCCGCGGTGCAATGCTCGTCCCGCGACCACGCGAGACTGCCCATCGACTGGAGCGAAGCGGACGCGCAGGCCGCCGAAGCGGATTCCGTGCTGAGCTTCACCAAAGCCGCGATCAGGCTGCGCCGGAAGTACGCGGCGCTGCGGCTGGGCCGCTTCGAGCCGACATACGACATCATGCGTAAGGATGTATTCTGTTTCTACCGGTATCTGGACAAACAGCGCCTGTATGTCGAGATGAATATTACCGGCGCCGCCGTCCGCGCACCCGTCGGCCCCAAATCCGCGGAGTTCCTGCTGGGCAATTACGACGACATCGGCGACTCTCTAAAGCCCTATGAATGCCGCGTCTGGGAAGTAACAGCCTAAAAAAACGGCGGGAATCCCCGCCGTTTTTTCACGCCCCCAATTGTTAATTGTTAATTGGGCTCAATGACGATGGTTATTTTGCTGTGGTCCAGAATCTGCTCCAGCCCCTCGCTGCCGACAAAGTATTCAACGGCGTGGTCGTTGCACTGGCGGCACCCGTTGTTATGCCCGTGATGCTTGCGGCGTTTCCCGCGTCCGGCGTCAAAGCCGCCGAAGGGGCCGCCGGCAAAATCGCCGTCAAAGCCGCCGAGGTAATATCCGTCGCGCAGACAGAAGGGACATTCGCATTGTATACTCATAATATAACTCTCCTTAAATACCATATCATATGCGCGTAAAATAACGATTGACAATAAACGCGCGCCGATATATAATTTTAACAGTTTGGAGGAGTTCTTATGATATCGGCAAGTGATTTCCGCAACGGCGTCACATTTGAAATGGACGGACAGGTATATCAGGTGGTGGAGTTCCAGCATGTCAAGCCCGGCAAGGGCGCCGCGTTTGTGCGCGTAAAAATGCGAAACGTCATCGGCGGGGGCGTAACGGAGCGCACCTTCAGCCCGTCGGACAAGGTTGAAAACGCGTATATCGAGCGCCGCGACATGGAATACTTGTATAATGACGGCGACCTGTATTATTTTATGGACACCGAGACATACGAGCAGACGCCGGTGGGCAAAGACACGCTTACCGACGCGTTCCGCTTCGTCAAGGAGAATATGGTATGCAAGGTGCTCAGTTATAAAGGCAGCGTGTTTGGCATGGAGCCGCCGGTATTCGTCGATCTGCTGGTCAACGAAACTGAGCCCGGCGTGCGCGGCGACACCGCGACGAACGTGCTGAAGCCCGCCGTCGTTGAAACAGGCGCGACGGTCAGGGTACCGCTTTTTATAAACATCGGCGATTTTATCCGAATAGATACCCGCACGGGCGAATACTTAGAAAGGGCAAAGGGTAAATAATCCATGGCAAAGTTGAATTACCGCCGACAGATCGGCTTTCTGAGAGGGCTGGTCAGCGGCCTGTCCTATGAGGCCAGCTCCCCCGAGTCAAAGCTCCTGTTGGCTATAATAGACACGCTTGACGCGCTCACACTGGAAATCGACATGCTGAAGGCCGAGGTAGACGACCTCGGCGACGACCTTCAGGATCTCTCTGACGAGGTCAGCGAGCTGGAGAGCATATCGGACGACATCGAGGTTCTGGGCGACCAGCTTACGTTTTTAGGCGAGTTTATGGAGAATATATCGGATATGGCGAGCGAGCCGCTGGGCGGCGACAGCGTTGTGCGCCCGATAATCCAGCGCCCGATAAGGCTTGTGACAAACGACGGAGAGTTCCTCGACGACGAAGAGGACGACGATGAGTAGACTGTATTTCCGGTACGGGACGATGAACTGTTCAAAGTCCGCCAACGCGCTGATGACGCGTTTTAACTATATCGAGCGCGGGCATAGCGTGCTGCTGCTCAAGCCCGCCGTGGACACGCGCGAGAGCAGCGTCACCTCACGCGTGGGATTATCCGTCCCCGCCGTGCTGTTTGACGGCGGCGACGATCTGCGCGCGATCTACGATGAAAACCCCTGCGACTGCGTTATTGTGGACGAGGCCCAGTTCGCCTCGCCCGCGCAGATAGAGCAGCTGCGGAATATTGTTGACGACAAGGACATCCCCGTGTTCTGCTTCGGGCTACGCACGGATTTTATGACGCGCGTATTCCCCGGGAGCCTCAGGCTCTTCGAGCTTGCCGACAGCATATCCGAGCTGAAATGTATCTGCGACTGCGGCGAAAAGGCCACCGTCAACGCGCGGTTCGTCGGCGGCAAAATAGCGCGCGAGGGCGAACAGGTGTTTATCGGCGGCAACGAGAGTTATAGGAGCATGTGCTATAAATGCTGGAAAAACGGTATGTAAGTGCCATAGCTGTCATATCGCTCGCCGCTCTGGCGCTGCGGCTGGCGTTTTTTGACGCTGTCACGCAGGACTACAATAACTTCCTGCTGCCTTGGATGAACGAGTTCCGCGAGGGCGGCTTTTTGGCGTTAAGGACCACTTCCAGTAACTACAACCTCCCGTATCTCTATATATTGGCGCTGTTATCGTATGTCCCCGTCAATGATTTATACCTGATCAAAATACTCAGCATAATATTCGATTTTGTTCTCGCGTTTACTATGATGGGCATGTGCCGTGCCGGGCAAAGTCCGCCTCGGGCGGGAACGAGGGGTATCATCGCGGCCCCCGGCCTCATTGTTTTTGCCGTTACGCTGTTCTGGCCCGCGTTCTGGCTCAACTCCGCGTACTGGGCGCAGTGCGACTCGATCTACGCAGCGTTCTGCCTGCTGTCCTATGCCGCCGCGCTGAAGAACAGGCCGGCTTGCTCGGTGCTGTACGCGGGGCTCGCGTTTTCGTTCAAGCTGCAAGCCGTGTTTTTTCTACCGGTGTTCGGCGTCCTGTGGATAGCCAAAAAGGTCAAATTAAAACACGCGCTCATGTTCCCTATCCCCTACGTCCTCACGTCCCTGCCCGCGCTTTTCATGGGCTGGACGCCCTCGCGCATAATCGGCATATACACCGGACAGGTGGAGATATACAGCGACTGGCTGACCCTGAACGCCCCGACGCTGTTCGCCGTACTCGGCAAAGTCCCCAAGCACCCGTGGTTTGAGATCGGGCTTGCCCTGACGGGCGCGTTTGTATTATCCATGCTCACCCTCGCTTATATAAAACGCGAAGCGCTGGACGAGAAAAGCCTGCTCGCGTTCGCCTTTGCCATATGCCTGGGTGTAGTATGGCTGCTCCCGGCGATGCACGAGCGCTATTTCTATCTCGCCGAGGTGTTTGTTATACTGTTCGCCGCGCTTAACCCCAAACGCTGGTTTTTCGCGCCGCCCGTGCTGCTGGGCTCGCTCGCGGGCTACCACGCGTACTTGGTCTTGGGGCGGTTGTCCGACGGCCTGTGGCCCGCGGCGCTTATCCTGCTGGCGGCCCTCGCCGCCGCGGTTATCAACTGTGCGCGGCTGCGCGTGCGGTTCAACCTTGTATAGGCCTTGACAAATCAATAACTTTTAGGTATAATGTAAACATAGAGAAGGAATCCTTACCATGTATAAAATTTACTTTTATGAGGACAGCCGGGGCGGCAAACCCGTACGGGACCTCATTAAGGAATTGGGAATTACGCCCATACAGCGACAGGATATTATTTGCGGCATTGCTGGGTGACGGTTTTGTGCTTTTACATCATTTCGTAAAGAAAACTCAAAAAACGCCGAAAAGCGAGATAGAACACGCTAAACGTAATTTAGTCCGGTTTAAGGAGGTGAATATGCTGTGAAACATTTAACAGACGAATGGGATGCTCTTGAAAACGAAATTTTTACAAAAGAGGAAATAGCAGCCAGCGATTTGAGGGTTGCTATAATTGGAGAGTTTATCAAAGCCCGGAATGAACGCGGCGTATCTCAAAAAAAATTGGAAGCCATGAGCGGCGTCAAACAGCCTATAATCGCCCGAATGGAAAAGGGTGTCACCAATCCTCAGCTAGACACCGTGTTAAAGGTGCTTGCTCCGCTGGGCAAAACGCTGTATGTAGGGGACTTATAATAAAAAAATCAATTTTATATAAAGGAGAACAAACCCAATGAACGTACTGTTTATCGGAGGCACCGGCCTCATCGGCACCGCGTGCGGCAAACGCCTGCTCGAGGACCCGACCGTCAAGCTCACGCTACTGCACAGGGGAAATTCCGCCCCCGCCTACACGGGCGCGTCGGAGTTGCTTGCCGACGCCAACGACAAGGACTCCCTGAAAAAAGCCGTAGCCGACAAACGCTACGACGTCGTGGTCAACTGGATAAACTTCGTGCCGGAGCAGATACTGCGCGACGCAGAGATATTCGGCGGCAACGTCGGCCAGTATATTTTCATAAGCTCCGCGTCGGCGTACCAAAAGCCCGTGCCACATTATCGCATAACCGAATCGACGCCGCTGATCAACCCGTACTGGGAGTATTCGGCGAACAAGGCCAAATGCGAGCAAACGCTCGCCGAAACCGGTATGCCGTTTACAATCGTTCGCCCGTCGCACACATACGGCGAGGGCCGTATCCCGCTGGCCATCGGCGCGCGTGACGGCTGGACGCCGCTCCGGCGTATGCTGGACGGCAAGCCCGTAATAGTCCACGGCGACGGCACCTCGCTCTGGACAGTCACGCACAACTCTGACTTCGCCCGCGCGTTCGCCGGACTGGCCGGCCAGCCCAAAGCGCTGGGGCAGAGCTATCACATCACGAGCGACGAGGCGATTAACTGGAACAATATAATCAAAACGGTCGCCTTCGCGCTGGGCGTCGAGCCCGAGATAATCCATCTGCCCTCCGCGCTGATCGAGGCCAGATACCCCTCGCTGAAAGGCCATCTGATCGGCGACAAGGCCGAGAGCGTCATCTTCGACAACTCAAAAATAAAAGACATAGTCCCGGGCTTCAGCGCAAAGGTCAGCTTCGCCGAGGGCGTGCGCCGCGAATTGGCGTATTGGGACGGCCGCGAAAAACCCGTCGATGAGGCCTATAACAAAATGATGGACGATATGCTCGACCTGGCAAAACGCGTATATTCCGCATAGATCCGCATATCGCAGACGGCGGGTGTTTTCTGCACACGGCGTGTCCCTTCCCTTCCCTCTTTCGTAAAGAGGGTGCCGCCCGCAGGCGGCGGGTGTTTTACCTCTCCAGCTCCAGCAGAAACCTTTTCATCTCAAGCCCGCCGCCGTAGCCAGTCAGGCTGCCGCCCGCGCCGATTACCCTGTGGCACGGCACGATTATGCTGATAGGATTCACATGGTTCGCGCCGCCAACGGCGCGCGAAGCCTTGGGCTTCCCTATCATGGCCGCCAGCTGCCCGTAAGACACTGTCTGCCCGTACGGTATCTGTAAAAGCCCCGCCCAGACCGCCATCTGAAACGTCGTCCCGAACATTTTCAGCGGCAGATCAAACTCCCGACGCTCCCCCGCGAAGTATTCGTCAAGCTGCGCGAAAACCCTTTTTGCAACCGGTCCCTCGCATGAAGAGGCGCCGCGCGGCGGCGGGGCGGCTTCACCCCCGCAAAACCCCAGATACAACAACGCGTCATCATCGGTCTTGATAATCAAATCCCCAGCGGGACTTTTGTAGCTACTTATATACACAGCAATCCACCCTTTCACTGTTATCTGTTATCTGTACTCTGTTATCTGTAAAGGAGTTTCCTTTATGAATTATCAAAACGGCGCGCCTCCCGTCATTTCGCGGTTTCTGAGCTACCACGAAACAATAAAGGGCCACTCAAAGCGCACAGTGGACGAATATTTTTACGATCTGCGCATATTTTTCAGGTTCCTGAAGCAGCACAGGGGTCTCTCCGGCGGCGAATTTGACGAGATAGATATAAGCGACGTGGACCTTGAACTAGTAAAGACCGTGACGCTTCAGGACATATACGCGTACATGTCGTTTCTCAGCCGCGAGCGCGGCCAGAAACAGGCGGCGCGCGCGCGGAAGGTGGCGAGTATACGCTCGTTTTTCAAGTACCTGACATTGAAAGCGCATCTGCTGGATGAAAACCCCGTCATCGACCTCGACTCACCGAAGCTGCAAAAAACGCTTCCCCGCTACCTCAAGCTGGACGAGTGCATACAGCTTCTGGACAGCGTATCCGGCCGTTTCCCTGCGCGCGATTACTGTATACTCACGCTGTTCCTGAACTGCGGGCTGCGCGTGTCCGAGTTGTGCGGCCTGAACACCGGCGATATAAAGGACGACAGCCTCAGGGTACTCGGAAAAGGCAGCAAGGAGCGCACGGTGTACCTAAACGACGCTTGCCTCGGCGCGATAAGCGCGTATATGCCGGAGCGCGAACGTCTGCAGCCGGTAAACGAAAAAGCGCTTTTCCTCTCGCAAAAGCGCAATCGCATCGACCGCCGCACGGTACATAATATTGTAAAAAAGCATCTGGCAGAAGCCGGACTTGACAGCGTGCGCTACTCGTCGCATAAGTTGCGCCACTCCGCCGCGACGCTGATGCTGCAAAACGGCGTTGATGTAAGGACGCTGCAAGAGCTTTTAGGTCACGAAAACCTCAACACCACACAGATATACACCCACATAGAAAACACCCAGCTCCGCGAAGCCGCCACCGCCAACCCCCTTGGCAGAGAACAGAGAACAGAGAACAGATAACAACCGGTCCACTCACTGTTATCTGTTATCTGCTCACTGTTATCTGTCTACGCTCTCGGGTGCGCTCTGTTATACACATCCTTCAGCCTTTTATTGACCAGGCCCACATATATCTGCGTCGAGGATATGTCTGAATGACCCATCATCTCCTGTATCGACCGCAGGTCCGCGCCGTTTTCAAGCAGATGCGCCGCGAACGAATGCCGCAGAGTATGCGGCGTTATTTGTTTGTGGATATTGCTCGCCTGCTGATAATGCTTGATTATCTTCCAAAAGCCCTGCCGCGACATCCTCTCGCCGTTCAGGTTGACAAACAGCGCCGCCTCGCGCTCAACGCTTATCATCTTCCCGCGCGCCAGCAGTATGTAGTCGGACAGCGACCGCACCGCCGCCGGATACAGCGGCACAATGCGCTCCTTGCTGACGCCCCTGCAACGTATAAAGCTGGCCGAGAGATTGACGTCGCCGACGTTTAACCCCACAAGCTCGGACACTCGTATGCCGGTGGCATAAAGCAGCTCCAGCATCGCCCTGTCGCGGTATCCCTTCAGGTCTGTGCATTTCGGCTGCCCCAGCAGCAGGTCCACTTCCTTGCTAGTAAGCACCTGCGGCAGCTTGCGCTCGGCCTTCTTGGGCTTAATATCCCTGATCGGGTTATGCGCCTTAACGCCCAGCTCAAAAAGATACTGATAAAAACATCTCAGCGACGCGACCGAACGCATAATCGTCGCCTGCGACTTGCCCGCCGAGGCAAGATAGCCCAGATACGACTCGATCTCCTCTCCCGCCGCGTCGATAAGAGGACGGTTGTAATAGCGCTCAAACTGCCTGATGTCCCGCATATAGGACATCAAGGTGTTGTCCGAGCGCTTTTTGTCGTCCCGGAGATAATTCTCAAAGCCGTATAAATAGTCCTGCATTGTTTCCACTCTCTCCGCCTTAAAAGGCATTTTTCTATATGTATTTAAGCAGCAGCCACGCCGCTATCCTTGGCTGTAAATAAGCCTGAAACGCCGCCAGCCCGATGAAAACACCGAGCACCAGCCCATGGAAATAAGGTGAAACCCTCCGCGCCCCGCCTGTCGCTCTCAATCCCAGCACTGACACAATAACAAGCACGGGCACATAAACGAGATTGGGCAAACCTATCGAAGTCAGCGCCAGCCATATGCCGTCAAGCCCAAACGCCCTGAAAATCGCGGACACGGAATATGATACAAGAAAGCCTTTAACCAGCATACACGCCGGTATCCCCACAAGTCCCGCGGGCGAAAACCCGAACAATAGTATCATACCGGGCCACATCAGGTTGGGCGTCAGCACGCGCCAGAACGAATTACGCAGCGCGCCGTCTCTTGCGCCCTCGACCATATCCCCGAAGAACGCCGCCAGTTCGCCGCCGTCGGCGACCGTCATCGCCGTCATACTGCCCGCCGCCGCCCCGATCAGGAACGCCGCGGACACAAGCGCGAGCGAAAAATTCTTTTGCATATATGTACCCCCTTAATAACCGTTCTGTCACAGTTATTAATATGACGGGGGTTGTCCGGTTATGCCCATTTCCCTCTTGGATTGCGGGGCGTCCGTGGCTACCCTCTCGACGACAACTCGTCGGCGCGCAGCCTGCACGCGATAAACGCGTGCCGCAAAGCGTCGTCAAAGCCGTGAATGTCCATCTGAGTCAGCGCCGCGAGCGTAGTGCCTCCCGGCGACGCCACCTGCTCAATAAGCTCTCTCGGGGATTTGCCGGTCTCCCGCAGCATGGCCGCCGCGCCCTCCATCGACTGCGCTATCAGCTTCATAGCGACCGCGCCGTCAATATCCGACTCCTCGGCGTACCTCAGCATCTCGCCGGCCACCCTGTAAAAGAACGCCGGCGCCGAGCCTCCGATAGGGATAGTGGCGTTTATCTGCTCCTCGTCAAGAAACACAACATCGCCCACCGCAGAGAAAATCGAAACTATGGCCCGATAATATTCCAGCGGCATGTCAACCGGCTTCGAGATGACCGTCGCGGCCTTTCCTACCATAAGCGGTGTGTTCGGCATGACCGAAACCACATATGATGTGGCGAGCAGCCTCGATTTTATGTAACCCGAAGGTATACCGGCGAGTATTGAGATAAAGCATGTGTCGGCGGAATGTGCCTGAATTTCCACAAGCACGTCGTCAATCCGCTGCGGCTTGACCGCCAGCAGGATAAGAGGAGCGTTTTGCGCGACTTTTACGTTTGAGGACGCTATGTAAACGCCCCGTTCCGCGGTCCGCTCACAGTGGTGGCGGTTTACGTCAAAGGCGATAATATCTTCGGGATTCAGCATTTTGCGGTCGATAACCGCCTTGACGATGCCCGCCCCCATTCGCCCTAAACCGATAACACCTAACTTGTGCAAGATTTGACCCCCTCCGCTTTCAACGTAGATAACTATACTCTATTTTGGCGGGAAATGCAAGGATAAATCATAAAAAACAGCATTTTTGGCAAGTATGCCGAAATGTTATGTCAACTGAATTATGTCAACCAACACAACCGGCAATATATATGGTATTGGTCAAATTGTGCCGCACGATATATGGGCAAACAAAAAACACAGTCCGTGTGACTGTGCTTTTTGGGCGTTATTTGTCAATTAAACAGCTGGTAACATTGCACAAAACCACAATCTCTTGCGGTCCGCCCCGCCCGAACCGTATATTCGTAGGGGGCCTCCCCCGGCGTCCCGCCGCCGCCCTTACCGTTTCCTCCTCGGGATCAGCCCCGCCGCCGCGCCGGCGGCAAGCGACGCGATCAGCATACCGGTGACCGGCGCTTCCGGCACGGTCCTGAAATAGACGATCCCGCCCAGCAGAAAAACGAACAGGAAAAATCCCAGCGCCGCGCTCACGCCCACGACAAGATACCTGCGCCTGAAAAACGCGGCGGCGCCCAGCGCGGTGATCAGCGAACCGATAAACACCGCCGAAACGGCAAAGGCCGTCATATTGGCGGTATAGCCCGCCGAAACGGCCCACGCGGCAATCAGCAGCAGCACAACGGCCGCCAGCAGCCCGATACACGACGAAACAACCAGCGGCTTTATTGTACGGGTCTGTTCTTTCATATCATATCACTCCCTTAGTGAAATGATATGAAGGTTGTCAGGCTCGTATTACTCTGAAATTTGCTGACCCTTTGACGAGATCGCCCAGCGCATAACATGTATACGCACCCTGTCGGCGCCCGTTTCAACTGTAACCTGGTCGTCCTTGATGCTTACGACCTTGCCGGTGATCCCGCCGATAGTGGTGACCTGATCGCCGACAATAAGCTCGTTGCGCATCTTCGCCGCCGCTTTTTTACGCTTGCTCTCCGGGCGGATCATAAAGAAATACATCACGGCCAGCAGTCCTATCGGAAGCAGCATCGTACCGAGCAAACCGCCCATACCGCCGCCCTCCGCCGCCAAAAACAGCCACATAACTGTCACTCCTTCATTTGATATTTTATATGCTCCAGTGCATTATACACTATATGGACAACTAATTGCAAGCAAAATTTTCATTGATAATTTTCACCCTAACCTGACAAAATAACATTCGGGGTGAACTTCATGAGCCTGATCAAATGTACCCAAGCCTGCGCCCATCAAAAAGAGGGCGTCTGCGCGCTGGACATGGCGACAAAAATAAACGAATCCCGCGCCGATATGGAGTGCGCCTATTTCACTCAGGCGCAATCGCGGCGTCGATCGCCTGCCTCAGATGCTTTACGCGGATGACCTCCAGCCCGCCGGCGTCCGCCGCCGCGCGCGTGCCCTGATACGGCACGATACAGCTTGTAAAACCCAGCCGCCTCACTTCGGACAGCCGCTGCTCAACGCCGCTTACTGCCCGCAGCTCCCCTGCCAGCCCCACCTCTCCGAACGCCGCCAGCCCCTCCCTCACGGGCTTGTCCGTCCTGCTCGACGCCAGCGCGAGCAGCGCCGGAAGGTCGGCGGCCGTCTCGTCCAGCGTAAGACCGCCCACCACGTTTAAGTACGCGTCCGCGTTGCCCATATGCAGCCCGCCGCGTTTCTCCAGGATAGCCAGCAGCAGCATCGCCCTGTTGGAATCTATGCCGTTCGCCATACGCCTCGGATAATTATATGTAGTCGGCGTCACCAGCGCCTGAATCTCGGCCAGCAGCGGCCGCGACCCCTCGATGGTACACGCCACGCACGAACCCGGCACGCTGCGTGGCCGCCCCGCCAGCAGCGCCTCCGACGGATTGGGCACCTCTCTCAGCCCTACCCCGAGCATCTCGAACACCCCGATCTCATGCGTCGCGCCGTAACGGTTCTTCGCGGCCCGCAGAATACGGTACTGCTGGTCGCCCTCAAAGTACAGCACGCAGTCCACCATATGCTCCAAAACCTTCGGCCCCGCGACCGCGCCCTCCTTGTTGACATGCCCGACAATAAAAATCGTAACGCCGCCGCGCTTGCCCATCCGCATCAGCGACAGCGTACACTCCTTCACCTGCGTAAGGCTGCCGTGCGCCGACGCGACTCCGGCCTTATACATCGTCTGTATCGAGTCGATGATGATAATATCGGGCTTCAGCTCCCCCGCGGCGGCCTCAACGTCGTCAACATCCGTCTCGGTAAGTATATGCAGGTTCGGCGAATCCACGCGCAGCCGTTCCGCGCGCAGCTTGATCTGCCGCGCCGACTCCTCGCCCGATACATACAAAACGGTCGAGAACCTGCACAGCGACTCGCATATCTGCAATAAGAGCGTGGACTTGCCTATACCAGGCTCCCCCGCCACCAGTACAAGCGACCCCGCGACGGCGCCGCCGCCCAGTACTCTGTCCAGCTCGTCCATTCCCGTCAGAAACCGCGCCTCGCCGACAACGCTGATCTCGCTCAGCCGCGCCGGCTTAGCGGCCTGACCGCCGCCAACCGCCGCGCTTTTTTTGCCCGTGTCGCCCAAAGGCTGCTCAACCAGCGAATTCCACGCCTTGCACATAGAGCACTGCCCCTGCCACCGCGGAAACTCATTCCCGCACTCCGCGCAAAAAAACGCCGTCTTCTGCTTCGCCATTAAACCTACCCTTTCCCCGTTAACTGTTAATTGTTAATTGTTAACTGTTAACTGTTAATTGCCAAAACTCCTGCCGTTATCGCCATCGCCGCCTTAGTCTGATACGGCGCCGTGACCAGATTCGCCGAATCCTTGGGATTGCTCAAGAACCCGCACTCCACCAGCACCGCCGGACAGCTGACGTTTTGCAGCAGATAGAGGTCCGCGCTGGCGGCCTGCGTCTTTCGGGTGTTCTCCCTGTCAAGGCTGAGCATCCGCGCCTGCATGATTTCCGCCAGCGCCTTCGACGCGTCGTCGTCCGCGTAAAACACCTGCGCGCCGAAATACTGCGACTGCGTAAACGAATTTTGATGTATGCTCACCAAAACCGCGTCCGGCGTAGCGTTTACCAGCTTCGCCCGGTTGCTCAAATCGCTGCGCTTCATTTCGCTTAACGTGACCGCCGACCCGTCATGTATCGAAACATCCTCGGTCCGCACCATCACGGTCTTTATGCCGTAAAAACGCATCAGCAGATCCGTTTTCTTAGCTATCTCCAGATTTATGCCGCTCTCCAGCATACCGTTCAGCGCCGTCGCGCCGCCGTCGGCGCCGCCGTGCCCCGCGTCTATCACCACGGTATACCTATGCGCTTCCAGCCGCAAAAAAACATCCTCGGTCCCGCGCAGCATAAACCACGCCGCCGCGCCCACGGCCAGCAGTATCATCACCGCCATAAAGCCCGCGAATCCCCGCCTCATAACCTATCCTCCCTCGGGGCTACCTGCCCCTCCTGCGATAAACTATACTTATTCCGTCATATTTCAGCTTATGCCCGTTAAGATACCCGAACCCCGACGCCAACGGCGACAAAAATATAACTGTACAGTATATTATCTTTACAAGTGTAATATCATTTACCGCGAGCAAAACCATTAGTATCAAAGGCATTGCCACCGCTATGCCTCCCGCGGTAAAACCGCGCCACGGCTGATATGTCAAGTGGTTGTACTTTACGAGATTCCGGTCCCTTTCCCCGAACCTCCACGCGCCTGTATACATTACATAACAGGACAGCGCCAAAACCACCAGCGCCAGAAAGCTCCACAAAAACGCCAGATTCGGATACGCAACGGGCAGCCGCAAATACACATACATCCCCGCCACGGAAAACATCAGCTCATTCGTCATCAGCCGTATCACAAATATATGCAGCGGGCTCTTCACAGCTCCGCCCCCGTATTCAGCGCCGCCGTCAGAAGCCGCGTACACGCGTCTATATCGGCAAGGTCGGCCATTTCCGCCAGACTGTGGATATACCGCGTCGGAATACTTATGCCGCCCGACGGCACGCCGCCGCGCGAAACGTGGATGGCGCCCGCGTCGGTCCCTCCGGCCGGCAAAACCTCCCGCTGCACGGGAATATCGGCGCTCTTAGCCGCGCCCTCCAGCCACGCCACCACGCCGGGATGCGAGATAATACTGTTGTCGCGCAGCTTTATAGCCGCGCCCTTGCCCAGCCCGCAGGCCATATGCGCCTTTACCTCCGGCGTATCCCCCACGCCGGTGACGTCCACAGCCAGCCCAAGGTCGGGCTGAATGGCATACGCGGCCGTTTTCGCGCCCCTGAGCCCCACTTCCTCCTGAACGCTGAACACAAAGTAGACGTCGTTCACGGGATTGTCCAGCATCGCCAGCGTCTGCAAAAGAATCACGCAGCCTATCCTGTCGTCGAGGTACGGCGAAACAATATTCCCGCAATTTGTATAAGTTTCGGCAGAAAACACCGCAATGTCACCAACATTGACATGCTTCAGCGCCGCCTCTTTACTGCCCGCTCCGATGTCCACAAAGCATTCATAGTCCTTCAGCTCGTCCAATTTCGCCTTAGCTTCACGCCGCACGGTGCCTTTTATCCCGTTTTCAAATACCACGCTGGAGCCCAGCAGCATGTCAAGCCTCAGCCCCCCGATACGGCAGAAACGCAAAAACCCTTTGTCCTTGATATGCGTGATGATCAGCCCTATCGAGTCCGCGTGCGCGCTGACCATGATTTTCCTGCCGCCGCCCTTCTTGCGCACGATAAGGTTGCCCAGCGTGTCGATGTTACACTCGTCGGCATACGGCTTCGCCATCTCAAGCAGCCGGTAAATAAGCGCCCGTTCGCGCCCCGCCGGCGCGAAAATCTTCGCAAGCTCACTCTGCGTCTTAAAAGTATCGAACATAACAGCCTCCTAATTATTAATTGATAAAAACTCACCAAGAATCTCAATCATCTGCCCCAGCTCCTCCAGCTTCACACAGCTGATCGGCGTATGGATATACCTCACCGCCAGCGCGATACCGGCGACCCTTATGCCCTCGCGCGTCCGCTGTATCGCCGCCGCGTCAGTCCCGCCGGAGACGTACTCTTTTGTCTGCCACTTATAGCCCAGCTTTTCCGCAATGCCTTTCAAGGTTTGCCCGATCTCCCTGTCATAGACAGTCCCGCCGTCCATAAACGGAATGACGACTCCTCCGCCCGGGCGGCACACCTGCCGGTGCCCCGGCAGCCCCGGCATATCCGCCGCCGTCGTGCCCTCGACCGCCAAG
The DNA here is from genome assembly GCA_009777255.1 of Oscillospiraceae bacterium. GTDB lineage: Bacteria > Bacillota > Clostridia > Oscillospirales > UBA929 > WRMG01. The sequence goes on from WRMG01000022.1 coordinate 17,145, forward strand.
GCCATATCGGGTTTCCGGCTGTCCCCCGCCAGCTTATACGCCGCGGCATACGCGCCCCTCAGCCCCGCCTCCTCCTGCACCGAAAAGACGTACCACACATTGCGCGCGTAACGCTTTTCCATCAGTTTAAGCAGCGCGGTACAGCCGACCCTGTCGTCCAGCGCCTTAGCTTTCAGCATCCCGTCGCCGAACTCGACCTGCCTGTGGTCAAACGCCGCGAAGTCGCCCAATTCGACGGCTTTTTCGGCTTCCTCCCTGTCGGCGAAGCCCGCGTCGATATACATATCCTCCAGCTTCGGCAGCTTTTTTTGCTCCTCCGCGTTACTCAGATGCTTTGCCTTCAGCCCTATGATTCCCGGGATTTTCTCATTTCCGATAAACACCCGCTGCCCGATTAAAACGCGCCTGTCTATCCCGCCCGCGCACACGAATTTCAGAAACCCGTCGTCGGTCACCGCCCGTATGAGCAGCCCCACCTCGTCCATATGCGCGCAGAGCATAACGGTCCCCGCGCCGTCCTCATGTCCCGCGCGGTACGCCAGCACATTGCCCAGCCTGTCAACGCTCACCTCATCGGCAAGCCCCTCCGCGATATTTTTGATATAATCGCGCACAGCGTCCTCCTGCCCCGTCACACCCGGCAGCGCGCATAAATCCTTCAAAAGTTCAATCATTCCAACACCTCGATCAGCGCCGCCAGCAGCTTCGCCGTATTCTCAAAATCATCCTTATGCAGCGTTTCGGCCGGCGAATGCATATACTTCAGCACAAGCCCCAGCTCCGCCGTCATGACCCCGTCCCGCGAGATCTGATACTCCGAGCCGTTCGTGGCGGGCGTCCCGCCGAACACCTCTATCTGATACGGGATCTCCTTCAGCTTCGCGGCGCGCCTCAGCTTATCGCTCAAAAACTTGGATACCGTCGGCCCCACGCCGATACACGGCCCGCCGCCCGGCTTATACGTCCTGTCCTTAGGCGCGTCGGGCGTATGCCCGTGTGTGACGTCCACCGCCACGCAGTAATCGGGCGCGAGCGCATACCCCGAGGCGCGGGCGCCGCGTCCGCCGACCTCCTCCTGAACGCTCGCGGCGACCGCGATGTTGACCTTAGGCTCCTTCACCAGCTCCAAAGCGCGCAGTATCAACATAAAACACGCCCTGTCGTCCAGCGCCTTGCCGGAGATATAATTGCCCATGTCATAAAACCCGCCGTCGAATACCCCGACGGTTCCCACCGGAATCGCCGCCGCGTCGTCAAGCCCCGTGTCAAGATACAGCTCGTCAAGCGGCACGCACTTGTCCGCGTCGTCCTTCTCCTGTATGTGCGGCGGCAGACAGGCGACCACGCAGTAATGCCCCGTCTCCAGCCGGAACTCCCGCGCCATCAGCATCCTCGGGTCAATCCCGCCCAGCGTAATAAAGCGCAAAAACCCCGGCGCTTTCTCGTCATGCCCCGTGATCATAACGCCGATCTCGTCGATATGCGCGTCCAGCAGCAGCGTTCGGGCGTCAGGGCTCACGGTTTTCACACCCAATACGCTGCCGAGCTTATCCGTCCGCACCTCGTCCATAAACGGCCTTAAATACTCCGCCGCGAGCCTCGCCGCCTCCGACTCGCGCCCCGCCGGCCCGAACGTTCCAGTCAGCCTCTCCAGCTTATCCCACATAGCGTTTCCTCCAATTATGATTTATATAAAATTTCCACTGTTACCCGACAGGGCGCGCGATACCACTTTGTGTTACATCAGTGCGCCGTTGGTTTTACAAAATAATCGTCCTCCGCCCACCGCGCCGGATTTTCGTCAATATATTGCCATATGCGCTGATAATCTTCTTCATTGCGGATAATGCGGTCGTGGTATGAACGCTGCCAAAACGAAAAGCCACATTCTTTTGCCACTAATGTTTTTAACGAACGTATAACACCGGGAATCCGTGCCGCCGTAGGGGACGATGCCCACATCGTCCCGCCGTTATCCTTCCTGCCGTTATCCTTCCCTCCGTTATCTTGTTTAATCACAATTAACATATGAACATGATTCGGCATTACAACATAGTTATCAACGGAAATATCATCATAAGAAATGTTAATGTTTTCGATATATTTCACAACGATTTTACCATAATCAGAATGTTCGATATAAGGCGGGACGATGTGGGCATCGTCCCCTACGCAAACCTTACCCAACATTTCATGTTTATCTTTAACGCATATCGTTATGAAATAATATCCCGCTGTCGAATAATCATAATCCTTTAATCTGATATTCTTCCTTGCCGGCAGCTCTCTTTGCATCTACACTACCCTATTCCTCTCTGCGTAGGTATTGGACAAACACTCTTAACAGCACCACTTCTTATTTATTATTTCAAGTTTTGCCACACAATCCCTGAAAACCCTGCCGCGCTCCTCAAAATTCTCAAACTGGTCAAACGAGGTACACGCCGGCGACAACAGCACAACGTCGCCCGGGCCCGCCATCCCGCGCGCGGCCCTCACCGCCGCCGGAATATCGCCGCAGTCAACGGCTTCGACTCCCGCTTCCCTCAGCGCCGCGCCCAGCTCCGCCGCCGCCTCGCCCACCAGCAGCGCGGCCTTTATATGCTCCTTGGCGGACGCTGCCAGCTCCCCGAAGCCCACCTTGGGACGGCCCCCGGCTATCAGTATAACCTTTTTTTCAAAAATGCGCAACCCCGCGGCGGTCCGCGTCGGGCTGGACGCTATGGAATCGTTGTAATATTTAACGCCGCCGATCTCCGCGACCAGCTCCAGCCTATGCTCCACGCCGCCGAACGACTCCGCGACGCTTTTCGCGTCCTCCGGCGACGGCAGGCACGCCGCTATCGCCGCCGCGTAGTTCTCAACGTTATGCTCCCCCGGTATCAGTATATCCCGCGTTTCCAGAATCACCTCGCCGCCGTAGGTCACGGCCCCGCCGCCTATCCTGACGTCGCACCCGTCCCCGCGCCCGAAATACACGGCGTTTTCAAGCCCCAACCCCCGGCATATCCCATTATCGCCGTTTAATACGACCCGCTTTGCCCCGTGCCTGAAAATGTTCGACTTAGCCTCAATATACTCCTCCATGCTCCGGTGCCAGTCCAGATGGTTCGGCGAAATATTCGTTATCACCGCCGTATCGGGGCTTTTTTTCACGGTCATCAGCTGAAACGACGACAGCTCCAGCACAACAATGTCCTCCGGCGAAATATCATCTAGCCTGTCAAGCAGCGGCGTTCCGATGTTGCCGCCGACATGAACGGTCCGCCCCGCCGCCGCCAGCATTCTCCCGATAATCGTCGTCGTCGTCGTCTTGCCGTCGCTGCCGGTGACGCCGATGATCCCGCACGGGCAGCTTTCAATAAACAGCTCGATCTCCGACGTCAGCACCGCGCCGCCCTCAACGGCTCTTATTATGTCCGGCTCAAACGGCTTTACCCCCGGCGACCGGAAAATAACGTCGGCGCTCAGCCCGCTCAAATAATCGGCGCCCGTCCGCGCGGGCAGATCAAACCCCGCCGGCGCCCCTTTTTTATCATACAGCGTCACGTCGGCGCCCGCGTTCAGCAGCAACCGCACCAACGGCCTGTTCGACACGCCCACGCCCACAACGGCGACCCTCTTGCCGCCCAACGAAGAAACCGTCAATCAAAACACCTCCGTCCCAACTACTCACTGTTATCTGTCCGTTGTTAACTGTTAACTGTCTTTGGTTGCTTCAAAAGCCGCCACATAAACAGCCCGCTTATAACCAGCCCGGGTATAAGCAGCGTCAGCATCTCCGCCGCCGTGGGGTCGGCAAGCTCCGCCTCGGGCACCTCAAAAGAGCCCGCGGCGGCCACCAAAAATACATTCATCATATTTATCGCCATATGCGAGATAATCGCCAGCCACATAGAGCGGAACCTTATATACACCCACGATATGACCAGCCCCAGCACGAAGGCGTACAACCCCTGAAGCATATTCATGTGTATAAGCCCGAACAGCGCGCTCTGTATGACCGCCGCCACCCACACCGGCATCCAGTAAAGCAGCCTGTTAAAAACAACGCCCCTGAAGCACAGCTCCTCCACGACCGGCGCCGCGATCCCCACGGCAAAAAACTGCGCGGCGAACCCCCCGCCGGTGAGCGCCTCCGAAACGGCGTCGTATGAGGGGAAATACTTTGCCGCGACCGCGACCACGGCGCTGATAACGAAATACATACCGACCGACATCCCCGCGGTCAGTGCCACCGTTTTCAGGCTGAAACCGGTATGTTTCGGCAGCCTCTTACGCGTAGCGCGCCACATGGGATAGAAAACGGCGAACAGCACCGCGTTCACGCCAAAGAGAACCCACAGCTGCATATCCGCGAGAATCCTATCGACCTCAGCGGCGATGTGCCCGGCGTCATAGACTCCCCGCGCTCCGACGGCCAGCCCGATCACAAATTCCGCCGCGAAGAATACGGCGACCTGCACGGCCAAAAAAATCGCCAAAGGATAAACAACACGCCAAATCCGTCGCACAACAGAATATTCCCTCATTTTCACATACCTCCCTGAATATCCCTCCCTTTTTTACAAAGAGGGAGCCATTTTCTCTTATTCCTGCCCCCTTTCATAAAGGGGGTGCCGCCCGCAGGCGGCGGGGGATTTAATTGTTAAGGGGCTTGACTAGGACAGCGGCTTCTCGCGGAAGATTTTGAGCAAAACTTGATACAGATCACAGCCCCTGTTATTGAATCTGA
>WRMG01000023.1 GCA_009777255.1 Oscillospiraceae bacterium
AGTATGAAAATGTTCCCCCTACGACCCAAGCAAATGAAAGCGAAGCTATGGCATTTACAACTTTAATATTGTCTGGAATAGAAAAAATAACGAGAAAAAAGGCAACGATAGCGTAAACAATAACACCAATCCTACTTCCGCGATAGTCAGCATGTTCCATACCTTCATCCTTTTTTGAGTTTCTGCTTTTTTCTAAAATCTCCGCTTTTTTATTTTCGTTGTTTTCCATAGGGTTATTCACAGCTCCCTCATCCAAGTTTTATAGTCATAACGACAAGTTTTCTTGTCATACCTAATATACACCATACCAAGTATACTTGTCAACAACTTTTTTTCATCCTCATTATGAACAGGTTTATTTTTAGTTATCAAAGCCCCTTTGCGGTCAGACGTCGCCGCCGAGGGGCTTTTTATATAGACAGCTTCATCGAATGGAAACCTAACAACATGCGCGGCAGAACCGCGCTACAAAACGAAAAGGAGTTTTCCCAATGAACGAAAACAAAACCACAAGCACCAACACAAGCACCAATACGCCAAAAGTCTTTGAAATCATCGACGGCAACACCCTCATGGCGCAGGAGTAGAGTGGACATACTTCATCAGCCAGCACCATAAATGCGCCTATGATTTCATCGTCATAACCCAACCGACTACGCTCAAATCACAGACTATCAAAACAAGCAAATCAGGGATTACTGGGAGCCTGTTTTTGATTAAGCGCTTTATGCTCCGTTGTCTTGCCGTTGTCTTGTGAATAAACAACGCCCAACTTTTCACATAACAAAACCCCCGCTTTTTTATCAAAAACAAGGGTTTTTTCGCATAAGTATCCCCGCTTCGGCCGTGCAAACCCGTAAATAACCTGCACGCTATGCAGGTGGGCAACCTATTCGCGGCTTTACTGCTTCCAACGTCCGGCGCATGGCGCGCGCCGGGAGGCCTGCAAACGGCGGCGAAATTCGGAATCCCTTTGTTGTAATGTGGGTTTAAACAGATTTGTCACGCACCAAGCAGGGTTGTTTTTATACTGTTTCTTCCTCGTATTCCTCAATACGCTTCATGAACAGGGCGTATACCTCTTCCAGCTCCGCGTCGTCCTCGACCGTCACAAGATCGTCCTCGCCGTCGTTCTCTGCAACGCGCAGTATTATGAAATCAACCTCGCCGTCCTCATCGTCGATGTCGGCGGGTATAAACGCCATATACGTCTCCTCGTTATGCTCAAGCGTATCGACATGCTCAAATTCATAGCTTTGCCCGTCCTCGTCGGTCAGCGTAATTATATCGCCGCCAAATTCGTCGCTCATGTTTTGCACCTCGCCTTTCGTTTTGATTATACAACGCCTCTTCTGAAAATGCAATAGTTAATTTATGCTTTTTATGGGAACACTTAACCCAGACAGTAATTCTCAGCGCTATCCAGCCGCAACGGAGGTGTCCCCCATGCAAAGCAAACGCCGTTTAGGTGTTGACACGGAACACGCAAAAGAGTTATCCTTAGTATTGACGGATATCCCGCGCACAAGCCCTCATCCGAACAGATTACAGGAGGTAACCGCACATGTACCAATCACGCCTGACCTTCCGCGCTCAGGAAGCGGTGCGGCTGGCGCACCGGACGTCGGGTGAGCTGGGCCACGGCTACGTCGGCAGCGAGCATCTGCTGCTCGGCCTTCTGGAGGAGGGGCAGGGCGTCGCGGCCCAGGCGCTGCTGCACTCCGGCGTCACCGCGCCGATACTGCGCTCAAAGCTCATCGAAAACGTCGGGCAGGGCGAGCTGAACTCGCTGCCCGTTCAGGGCCTCACCCCCCGCGCCAAGCGTATAATCGAAACCGGCGCGAGCGAGGCGTCACGCCTCGGGCACAACTATGTCGGCACCGAGCATCTGCTGATGGGCATACTGCGCGAGCCGGACTCGATTGCCTGCTCCCTGCTCTCGGGGCTGGGGCTGGACCTGCGCCGCGTTTACGCCGACATCCTCAACACCATCGGCGTTGAACCCTCGTCCGTAAACACCCCCCAAAGCGGCGGCGGCCGCCGCCAGAGCGAGGGCTCCTCCGCGCCCACAAAAACGCTCAACCAGTTCAGCCGCGACCTTACCGTCATGGCCGCGCAGAACAAGCTCGACCCCATCATCGGCCGCGACGGCGAGATAACGCGCGTCGTCCAGATACTCAGCCGCAGAACCAAAAACAACCCCGTGCTGATCGGCGACCCCGGCGTCGGCAAGACCGCTATCGCCGAGGGGCTGGCCCAGCGCGTCATATCGGGGCGCATCCCCGACACCCTGCGCGGCAAGCGTATCGTCACGCTCGACCTCTCCGGCATGGTGGCCGGCACCAAGTACCGCGGCGAATTTGAGGAACGGCTGAAAACCGCCATGGAGGAGGTGCGCCTCTCGCGCAATATCATCCTCTTTATCGACGAGCTGCACACGCTTGTCGGCGCGGGCGCCGCCGAGGGCGCCATCGACGCCGCGAATATACTCAAGCCCGCGCTCTCCCGAGGCGAGATACAGGTCATCGGCGCGACGACGCTCGCCGAGTACCGCAAATATATCGAAAAGGACGCCGCGCTGGAGCGGCGCTTCCAGCCCGTCCAGATAGGCGAACCCACCCCCGAGGAGACATACGGCATACTGGCCGGCCTCCGCGACAGATACGAGGCGCACCACAAGGTGACGTTCACCGACGCCGCGCTGAAGGCGGCGGTCGAGCTGTCCGTGCGCTATATCGCTGACCGTCAGCTGCCCGACAAGGCTATAGACCTCATCGACGAGGCCGGCAGCCGCATGCGGGTCATGTCTCTTACTCCGCCGCCCGACCTGCGCGAGCTGGAGGAGGAGATCGGCCGCCTCGCCAAAGAAAAAGAGGCCGCCATAACCGCCCAGCGCTTCGAGGAGGCGGTGGAGCTGCGCGACCGCGAGCGCGCCCTGCGCGAACGCCTCGAAACGGAGCGCGGCCGCTGGCGCGGCTCGGACGCGGAAAAAACCGCCGTGGAAGCCGACGACGTCGCGGCGGTGGTCTCCGGCTGGACGGGCATCCCCGTCGCCCAGCTCTCCCGCGACGAGGCCGACAGGCTTTTAGACCTTGAAAACGTCCTGCACAGGCGCCTGATCGGTCAGGACGAGGCCGTGGCCGCCGTTTCACGGGCGATAAGGCGCGGGCGCGCCGGCCTGAAGGACCCCAAGCGCCCTATCGGCTCGTTCGTGTTCCTCGGCCCCACCGGCGTCGGCAAAACGGAGCTGTGCCGCGCGCTGGCCGAAGCACTGTTCGGCGACGAAAAATCGCTGCTGCGCGTGGACATGTCGGAGTACATGGAAAAGCACGCCTCCTCAAAGCTCATCGGCTCGCCGCCGGGCTACGTCGGCTATGACGAGGGCGGCGGCCTCACCGAGAAGGTCCGCCGCAAGCCCTACTGCGTCATACTGTTCGACGAAATAGAAAAGGCCCACCCCGACGTGTTCAACATCCTGCTGCAAATACTCGAGGACGGCCGCCTGACCGATTCGCACGGCCGGAGCGTCGATTTCAAAAACGCCGTCGTCGTCATGACCTCAAACCTCGGCGCGTCAAGCATCACCGACCGCAAGCGCCTGGGCTTCACCGCCTCTGAAAACATGACCCAGGCCGAAATAAAAAGCTCGGTTATGGCCGAGCTGAAAAAAGCGTTCAAGCCGGAGCTGCTCAACCGCATAGACGAGACGATCGTATTCACGCAGCTCTCGAAGGACGAAATACTGCTCGTGGCCGGCCACATGCTCGAACAGGTCAAGGAGCGGCTCGCCGCGCTGGGCGTAACGCTCGAGGCCTCCGCCGAGGCCGTCGCGCTGCTGGCCGACAAGGGCTACGACTCCGTAAACGGCGCGCGCCCGCTGCGCCGCGCCATGCAGTCCGAGTGGGAGGACCCTCTCAGCGAACGCCTCCTCGACGGCCGCCTGCAAAAAAACCAAACCGTCACGATAGCCGCCGCCGCCGATTCGTTCACGTTCAGCATATCATAACCCCTTGCAATCGTATCCGCACTGTGATACACTATGACTCAGGGAGTGATATGCTATGCGCAACATCCAAGTCAGGCCTGTCAGAGATTTAAGGAACCATTACCCTCAGCTGGAAACCATGCTGAATAATCATGATCCTATCATCATCACAAAAAACGGCCGCGGCTCCGCCGTTCTTTTGAATATTGACGATTTTTCGGACTACGAGGAATATATGCACGTTAAGTATGTCGCCGAAAAGCTGAAGGAAGCCGAGGCCGAGGCCGGCTCTCCCGACGCTGAATGGTCCGGCCGCGAAACCGTGATAAGCAGTCTGCGCGAGAAATATCATGGGTTATGATGTATTTATATTAAAGCGGGCTGAAAAAGACCTTGAAGAAATATTAACTTATAAAGCCGGATTCTATGCCGGAACGGCCGGCCGGTTTATAGATGAATTGGAAAATGTCTTGGAATTTGTTTCCGGCAACCCCTATGTTTACCGGACATACGCGCAAGACGCCCGCTACCGCCGCGCGGTAGTGGAGGATTATTTGCTGTTTTACAAAGTTTACGAGAACCCTCGCGCGGTAAAGATATACCGCGTCCTTCACGGCAAACGCCAAATAGAAAAATATCTGTAATCTGTTATCTGTCATCTGTCATCTGCAAATACCCTTCCAATATCAGCCCCGCCGCCACCGCGTCCGCCGTGTCCCTGCGCCGCCTGCCCCTGCGGTCCAGCTCGCTCAGTATCCTGTGCGCGCTCACGGTCGTAAGCCGCTCGTCCCACAGCGCCACCGGCAGCCCCAGCGCCCTCTCCAGCCGCCCCGCCAGCTCCTTTGACAGCTCCGAGCGCTCGCCCTCGCCGGCGTTCATATGCTTGGGGTTGCCCACCACTATCTTCCCGACGTTCCTCTCGCGGCACAGCGCCGCCAGCTCCTCAACGAGCCTGTCCATATTTTTCTCATGGATCGTAAACGCCTCGCCCGCTATAAGCCCCGTCGGATCCGAAACGGCCACGCCCGTCCGCGCGCTCCCGTAATCCACCGCCATTATACGCATTGTTATCATCATCTCCAATATACACCCTACCACGTCTGAGCGGATTATGTCAATGCTTTGCTGCCTTAACGGCAGCTTAATTTTATCCCCGTTTGTAGGGAACGCACACTGGGCGTCCCGCAAAAACCGCATTGTACCGTTACCCGACAGGCCGCCCGGTGTGCGACCCCTCGGCAAAACAGACAACCTCGAAATCAACAGATAAATAAAACGGCCCTGACAAGATAAAAACTTCTCTTGACAAGGCCGCGGATACATGTTATTATAACAGCAGAAAGGGCGGCACCTCAACGGTCTTCGCCTTGGATAACGCTAAGTTAACAAAAGTAACCGCACACCATGGTTCGGGGGGCGGTTACTTTGTTTTTATAGCACGAACGAGGGAAGCAAGAGCTTGGATAAGTTTACGAAGCTCAGTAAGTACCCCCATTGGCATCACCTCCTAAGAGGCAAAGACCGCCGGCACACCGCCCTGTGTCCGGCGTTTCCGCCAAACACCTGCTGCGAATAGAATAACATAGCTCACCCGACGCTGTCAATGCTTTGTTGCCTTAACGGCAACCTAATTTTGTGCGCGTTTTTGTAGGGGACGCACACTGGGCGTCCCGTGTTTATTTTGCCACCCGCCCTCCTGTAGGGGCGGCAACCTGCCGCCTGTTGCCCACCGCCACACACCATAAAAAACACGGGCGGTCGGGGGCGACCGCCCCTACACACGCCACATCCCCGTAACCTGTAGGGGCGACTGTCCCCGGTCGCCCGCCGTTCACCCGTCACCCTTTCGTGTAGGGGACGCACACTGGGCGTCCCGCAAAAAAAGGTTGACAAACCCGCCAACCCATACTATACTATTAATATAAAAGGAACTGCCGCTTTTTGCAGGGCGGCTCAGTCCGAGTATGTAATCAGATCCGAGACGCCGTAGCTATTACGGCGTCTCAGATTATTTACGCCTGCGCTCTTTCAGGCACAGGGCAATAATTGCAACGATCAACAGGCCAAACTGAAACAGCTCAGCATATGTAATCATCCGCATCACCCTCCTTTGCAGAAGAGTGACCGAGCCGCCAAGCGGCAGTTCTGAAGCATATTATAACTTCATCTTTGTAATTTGTCAATTGTCAATGCTTTGTTGCCTTATTGTTATTTGACAACCGCGCGAAAATATAGTATAATTCCCCCGTACCCAATTGTTAATTGTTCATTGTTAATTGTTAATTGTTAAGAAAGGCGGTGTCAAGTGAAAAAACCCCAACTCAGAAAAAAAGGTCTCTCCAAAGCGGCCGGCGGCGCGATGCACACGCTCGAGTCCGCTTTCGGCGTCGTGTTCAAGATTCTGGGCACAATCCTGCTGATAATAATGACCACGGGCTCCATACTCGCGGTCGTGTTCTCCATATATATCTCGCGGTACCTGAAGGTCGATATGAGCATCAACCTCAAGGACTATGACCTCCGGCAAACCAGCACCGTCACCTATACGGACAGGGACTCCGGCCTGTCCTTCGAGCTGGGCACCCTGCACGGCCAGCAGAACCGCAAGCTGGCCGCGTACGAGGAGATCCCCGGCCATATGATCGAGGCGCTGGTGTCCATCGAGGACAAGCGCTTCTTCCAGCACGACGGCGTGGACTGGAAACGCACCGTCGGCGCGTTTACTCAGATGTTCATGCCCGGCGGCAGCTCGTTCGGCGGCTCGACCATAACCCAGCAGCTTATCAAAAACCTCACGGAGGAAAAGGACTTCACCGTCGCCCGCAAGGTTCAGGAGATACTGCGCGCGCTGGACTTTGAAAAGCGCTACTCCAAAGAGGAGATACTCGAGATGTATCTCAACACCTGCTACTTCGGGCAGGGGTGCTACGGCGTGAAAACAGCCGCCGAGACATATTTCGGCAAAACCCTCGACCAGCTCACGGCCGCCGAATCGGCCAGCATAATCGGCATAACCAACAAGCCCACGCTGTACAACCCCTTCCTCAACCCCGACAAGAACAAGGACCGTCAGGAGACCATCCTGAACCAGATGTTCGTCCAGGGTATGCTCTCCCAAGTTGAATACAACCGCGCCAAATACCAGCCGCTCGTGTTCGTCAGCCCCATCGACGACGGCGACGATTACTATGATCTGGGCAGGATCCAGTCGTATTTCATCGACCAGATATTCTTCGACGTCAGAAACGACCTCGTGGCCCGCAAGGAGATAACCGAGCAGTACGCGAACATGCTCATATACGGCGGCGGCCTCACCATCGAGTCCACCATCGACACCCGTATCCAGGGCATAATCGACGAAGTATACTCAAACGACGAGAACTTCCCCGTCGTCAAGGACTCTGAAAAGCCCCAGTCCTCGCTGCTGATTCTGGACCCCTATAGCGGCGAAGTACTCGGCTTCGCGGGCGGCCGCGGCATAAAAACCGGCAACCTTGTGCGCAACCTGCCCAACCACGCCCAGCGCCAGCCCGGTTCGGCGATCAAGCCCGTCACGGTATACGCGGCGGCGTTCGACATGGGCTTCATCACCCCGTACAGCGTCATAGACGACATCCCCAGCGACAACAACGGCGCCGTATGGCCGCGCAACTCCGGCGGCGCTTACAGAGGCCGCACCAACGTCATAACCGCCGTCCAGAACTCCGTCAACACCATCGCCGTGCGCATCGTCGAGTCGATCACCCCCGCCAAGGCGTTCTACTTCGGGCGCGACACGCTGGGGCTTAAATCCCTCGTCGAGGAGCGCTGGGTCACCCGCTCCAACGACAGGCAGGAGATGCTCACCGACATCCAGCGCAGCCCGCTGGCGCTGGGCGGCCTGACAAGGGGCCTCACCGTCCGCGAGCTTACGGCGGCCTACGCCACATTCGCAAACCGCGGCATGTACAGCGCGCCGCACACATACAAGAGGGTGCTTGACGCCAACGGCAACGTGCTGCTGGACAACAACGCCCCGCCCGAGGTCGCCATCAAGGAAAAAACCGCGCATTATATGAACGTCGTGCTGCAGCAGGCGGTCACATCCGGCACCGGCGCCCGCGCAAGGCTCACCGACATGCCCACGGCCGGCAAAACAGGCACGACCAACGACGACTTCGACCGCTGGTTCACCGGCTACACCCCGTATTACGCCGGCGGCTCGTGGTACGGCTTCACCATCCCCAAGAAGATACGGCTCGAGCAAAGCACAAACCCCGCGCTGGCGATGTGGAAGCTCGTCATGGACGAGATACACGAGGACCTCGAGCGCCGCGAATTTTTCAAGCCCGACGGTCTGGTCAACGCGTCATACTGCCTTGACAGCGGCTTTACCCCCACCGACAACTGCCGCCTCGACCCGCGCGGCTCACGCGTGGCTACCGGCGCGTATTTCTCCGAGGATGTGCCCAAAATGCCCTGCAATGTGCATACGCTGGTGGACGTCGATAAAGAATCCGGCAGGCTTGCCACCCCGTACTGCCCCGGCGAAAACCTCACAAAGGTCGCCCTGCTGAACATCGGGCGCGGCCTGATAGCCTCCGGCGTCCACGTCTGGGACGAACAGTACACCGTGCGCTACTGGGGCGGCGGCGGCCCCGACATCCCCGAGGGCAGGTTCCGCCCCGCGGCCTCCGGCGCCGACGGCGCGCCGCCGTACAACACCTTCTGCCACCTGCACGAGGTCGAGATCCTCCCGCCGCCGCCGGAACCGGGCGACGGGGACTGGTTTAACAACCTGTTCCCCACCGCCGCGCCGACGCCCACACTGCCGCCCGAACCCGGCGACCCCGGCTTCATCCCGCAGGATTAACGCTATAAATAATATACGGTCCCCTCTTTAACACGCTGTCCGGTCACGCGCCGGACGGCGTTTTCATACAGCTCAAGCTGCCGCGCGTACTCCGGCCTTGCCCCGCCGCTCTTGAAGTCCACGATTACCCAGCCGCCGTCCTCGAAAAACATCAGATCGACGACCCCCTGAAACAGCGTCTTTTCATCGCTGTCAAGCTCCGGCATAAGCTCGCGTACCGGCGTGAGCAGGCTGAACGGAAACTCGCGCCGCATGTCCCCCGACGCCAGCGCGCGCAAGCCCAAGTCGCTGCCGGCAAAGCGCGTTACGCGCTCCGGCTCCACGCACCCCGCCTGTTCGGGCGTAAGCCGCCGCTCGCGCTCAAGCCGCCTCAGCTCCGCCGCCGCCCCCTCCACGGTCAGGCACGCCCGCAGATCGGCCGTTTGCAGCGCCGTGTGCAGCGCCGTGCCCCGCTCCGCAGCGGACAGCGCCCTGTGCCGCTCCATAAAACGCGGCCTGACAAACTCGCCCCCTTTAGTAAACGGGGGCGGAATCCCCTCATTGCCCGGCGTGGCGCCTGCCCGCGGCGCGATGAAGACATCGCGCCCTACGACCTCCGACACCGTCAGTTTGCTCGGAATGGCGGCGTCCGGCGCCGTGACGGTTTGCACACGGCGCGCCGAGGCGTCGCGCCCTACAACCTCCGACACCGTTAATTTGCTGGGGATTGTAACATCCTGCGGCGCGATAGTGGCGTCCTGCGGCGCGATGAGGACATCGCGCCCTACGGATAAATGTTCCGTATCGTCCCCCCAATTGTTAATTGTTAATTGTTCACTGTTAATTATTATCTGTTCTCTGTCATCTGTCATCTGTTCACTGTCAATTATCTCCCACGCCCCCGTCCCCTCCGGCTTCCCGTCGTTGATCAGCGCCAGCAGCAGCCAGTCCGACACGCTCCGCGCGCTCAGCAGCTGATACTCGTCCGGCGCACCGTCAAGGCCCATGCTCAGGCGCTCTATTTGCTTCGCCATATCCGGCGCCGCCACGGTGACGTATAAGCGCTCCCGCGCCCGCGTCAGCGCGACATAGAGTATCCGCATCTCCTCCCGCAGCATATCCTCGTTCAGCCTCGCGGCGACCGCCTCCCGCTTCGCTGTCGTGTACTGGACGCGCAGCTCCTCGTCGGTTATCTTCAGCCCCAGCCCCATCTCTCTGTGAAACAGCACCGGCGCCCTGCCGTCCATGCGGTTGAACTCCCGCGACGTGTCGGCCAGTATCACCGTGCCGAACTCCAGCCCCTTCGCCTTATGCACCGTTGACAGGACAATGCCGCGCCTGCCGGACTCCCGCGTCTCCTCGCCGCTCCGGCGCATACGCTCCAGCGTTTCGCACAGCTCCCCCGCCGACGCCGTTTTGGCCGCGACTGGTATGACGCTTAACAGATTGCTCCGGCGCTCCGCGCCGCCGCGCATAGCCCCGAACAGCTCCAAAAGCCCCAGCCGCGTAAGCATCCCGTGGTACAGCATGTCCATCCCCATGTCTGCGCCCAGATCCCGCAGGTATATCAGATCCCGCAGCAGCATCCCGCTTTTGGAGTCCCCCGCCGCGGCCGCGGCCGTCAGCGCGTCGTAGAAATCCCCGCCGGCGCGGCGCCGCACGCCCACAAGCTCGTCCGGCGAAAAGCCGTACAGCGGCGAGCGCATGACCGCCAGCAGCGCCACGTCGTCGCGCGGGTTGTCCAGTATCCGCAGATACGCCTGCGCGGTGATCAGCTCCGGCGTGTCGAACATGCTGTCGCCCTGCCCCGCCGCCGCCAGCCCCTGCGCCTCAATGGCCCTCTTGAAAAACGCCATGCCCTGCCTGCTTCTGAAAAGCACCGCTATGTCCCCGGGGTCCCCGCCGCCGTCAACCAGCTCGCGGCAGAGCCGCGCGACCATCTCCGCCTCCGTCTGAACACGGCTCAGTCCCCCGTCCTCCGCGGCGGCCATATCGCGGTACACAAGCGTTGCGCGCGGCTCCGCGCCAACCTCTCCGGCGCCGGGCGGCGGCCTGAGCAGCTCCTCCTCGCCGTACCCCTCCATTATCTTCACGAATATTTCGTTGACGGCGCCCAGTATCGAGGGATGCGAGCGGAAGTTATGCGGGAGAATGATTCTCGCGCCGCCTTGCCCCCCGTCCGCCCAGCCGTTATACTTCCCGAGGAAGATGCCCGGGTCAGCCTGCCTGAACCCGTAGATCGACTGGCGCACGTCGCCGACCATGAAAACACGGCTGTTCAGCGCCCCGATTATCTCCTCCTGCACCTGATTGACGTCCTGATATTCGTCCACCAGAACCTCCGCGAACCTCACCCCGATGTCCGCGCCCGGCGCGCAAAGCAGCGAGTGCGCGATATGCTCAAGATCCGAAAAGTCCAGCACTCCCCTGGCGAACTTCAAGTCCCCGTATACCTTCCCGAACAGCCTTACCGCCGTGAAGATACCCCGCGTCAGCCCGTCAATATACTCCCCGTTAATATCGCGCTCCGGTGTTCCGCGTGAGGCATCCAGCAGCTCATAGAACCGCTCCCTTATCTCCCTGAACGGCTTGGCAATGTCCGCCATGCCCCGCGCGGGCTTGAGCTTTACCCGCGTTATCTCATGACCGCCTCTCAGCGCGGCGGCGTTGGCGATGTCCGCGTCAAAGGCGGGGCCGTAGACGGCGTCAAGCTCCGGAATCTCCGACAGCTCCCTCCGCGCTTTGGTTATCAGCTTCTCGGCGAACGCCCGGGCGCGCTCCGCGTTCAGCTCCGCGTAACGGCTCGCGTCATACGGGTTGTCAATCTGCTCCTCCATCCACATGTCGGGGTTGGGAAACGCCTGAAGCCTGTTGTACAAATCCAGTATGACCTCGCCCAGCCACCTGTCGCCGCCGACGCCGCCGAGCGAGCCAGCCAGCGCGTCAAACCCCGCCGGACGCTCGGCGTACAGCGTTTCCAAAGCGGTTTCAAGCGCCTGCCGCTTCAGCGCGGTCTCCTCCGCGCCCTCCAGCTGCCTGAAATTGGGCCTGACGCCCGCCTCCGCGGCGTACTCCCTCAGCAGCCGCGCGCAAAACGCGTGTATCGTGCCTATCTCCGCCCTGTGCATACGCGCGAGCTGCTTTTGCAGGTTGCCGGCGTCGCCCTCCCTCAGGCGGTCGAGCAGCGCCCGCTGTATGCGGCCGCGCAGCTCCTGAGCGGCGGCGCGGGTGTAGGTGACGATAAGAAAATCGTCGATGTTGTGTCCCCGCTCGAGCGCGGCGATGATACGCCCGACCAGCACGCGCGTCTTGCCGGAGCCGGCCGCCGCCGCCACCAGCAGATCCGAGTCCGTATACTCAACCGCCTGTTTTTGCCGAGGCGTCAGGTCCATAACGCTCCCCCATCTTCTCCCAGATATTCGCCGCGCCGTCCAGCATCCGCGGGCTGTCGCCGCCGTCAAGGTAACACGCGCCGGCAAAGTCGCAGTAATCGCATTGGGATTCGCTCGCGGAGCGGCAGACGGGGTTCGCCTCCACGCTTCCGCTCTCTATGCTCTCCGACAGCCGCCCCATCGCGTCCTCCACATGCCGCCGCAGAAGGCCCAGCCGCGCCGCGTCGGCCACCTGCGAGCGGGCGTCAGGCCCGCCGTCCCGCTTCAGCCTGACGGGGATGAACAGCTTTTCGTCCCCGCGCTCCATCGCGGATATGACGGCCGGATCGCTGAGTATTATGCCGCTGCGCTTTAAGAGCGAGTGCAGCTTCCGCGACACCTCCGTGTCCGTAACGCCCGCGCCGGCCTGAACAAATCTGTCGTGGGCCGGCAGATACAGCACCCCCGCCGGTTCGGCGGGGCGCCCGTCCCAAGCGTTAAGCGCGAACAGATAGCAGAGCATCTGCATCCCCAGACCGTGCCACACGTCGCGCAGCGAAAACTTTTTCAGCCCCGTTTTATAATCGACGACGCGCAGATATAATCTGTCGTCGTGTATCCAGCCGTCGATGCGGTCGATAACCCCGGTCAGCGGCACCCTGTCCTTTGTGGTGAACCTGTGTTCGACGGCCAGCGGCTGAAACTCCGAGACGCTCAGCTCGTCGTAAACGTTGCCGGCCACCTGTACCGCCGACTGCTTAAGACGCGCCGTCAGCGCCTTTATCCTCGCGCCCGCGCGGTCATGCTCGGGCAGCGCCTCCAGCCACCGGTCGGCGGCCTGTCCGGCAATCTCCAGCGCCGCGCCCCGCTCCACCGTCCTAAAGCCGCCCCGCGCCATGACCTCCAGCGCCATACCCTCCAGCACCGCGTGTATCATGCTGCCGGCGTCCTTAGGCGCGGGGCCGGGCGCGCCGCGTTTTCTCAGCGCCAGCCCGTAGCGCGAAAAATACGCCCAGCGGCACGAGGAATAGCTCTCCATACGGCTTGCCGACAGCGCCCCGCCGGGCGGCAGCAGCGCCTCCCAAGCCTTCAGCGGCGAGCGGTCGGAGTGCCATTCCGCCCCGCCGCCGTCCATCGGCGGAGCCAGTACGTCTATATTAACATCAAGCTCCGCGACAAAGACGGACATCTCCGATTTGCCCGCCGTATTGAAGCTGACGGCCAGCTCCTTGTCCGGCAGCCCGAACGCCTTATGTATCGTGTACAGCTCCCTCGAGGCTCGCTCCTCGGCGCGCGGCGCCATATTGACGCCGTATTGCTCGAGCAGGACGCGCTCCTCGTCGGTGAGCAGCCCCGGGGCGTCGGCGCGTTTGGGCATATGCCGCTCGTTCGCGCCGGCGATTATCAGGTATTTCAGCTCCCTGCGGTAGAGCCTGTCCAGCGCGCAGAGCCGCACCCTGTCCAGCGTGACGGGGATAACCCCCACCTCGTACTGCGAGAGGCAGAGCGCGAACAGCCGCGCGAACTCCTCCGGCCTGAGCGTGACGCCGCCCAGTATGCCGACAAAGTTGTCCAGCACCCTGACTATAACGCCCCAGAGCTGCCTGTACTCGTCGGCCTCCCTGTCCGCGCCGCGCCCCGAGAGGTATTCGCGGCGTCCGGCCAGCGCTCCGGCCAAATCCATATCGGTCAGGTATCCGTACAGCGCGCGGGCAAAGCCCTCGCCGGTATCGCTCCGCGACAGCGCGCGGCGCAGGCGCACAAACGGCGTCCTCAGCCGCTCCCTCACGCGGTTAAGGGTCTCCAGCCGCGCCTTGTCCAGGTCCGTGAACGCCTTCGCGCCCCAGCCGGAGGGATGCGCCGTCCACGGCCTGTCCGCCGTCCAGAACACGCCCTTTATATTGTGGGTTTTTATGTAGTCGTCCAGCATGAACCCCTCGTCCGGCGTCACCGGCGCAAGCCCGGTCTTTATCAGCGCGGCGGCGGCGTCCGGCTCAAAGCCGTTCAGCGCCGCGTCCAGCGACGCCTCTATAAACCGCGCCGCGGACTTGGACGAAACGGGCAGGACGCCGTCGGCGAAAACCGGTATCCCCGCCCGCGCGAACGCCGACAGCATAACGCTTTTGTACTCGTCCCACGCCGGAACTGCGACCGCGATCTCGTCGCGTGCGGCGCCGCCCGCGATCCATTCCGCGGCCTGACCCGCCGCCCAATCACATTCCGCAAGCATGTCGGGGCATGAGAACACGCGTGTCAAGCGCCTTTGCTTTACAGGCGTATCGCAGGTCTGTTCGCTGTATTCAGCGCCCGCTTTGAGCGCGATGCGCTTCAGCCGTTCGGCGGTGAGCAGGGGCTGCGCGAACATGTCGGCGTCGTCGCCCGCGCGGGGCGCGGGCAGCGCGGCAGTGACCGCGCCGTGCCGGATAAACGCCGTGATTATCCCGTATTCCTGAGCGGTGAAGCTGATGAACCCGTCTATGTACAGCTTCGCGCCCGCCGCGATGCTCCCCCTTTCGTTGAGCAGCGCGCCGACCTGTGTGAGCAGATCGCGGGGGTCGGCGGCGGTTTGCGCGGCGTGCGCCTCAAAGGACTCCCATATCAGCCGCAGGTCCTCAAGCTTGGCGCTGCCCCCGAGCATCTCCGGCCGGCACTCGCAGTGCTTCAGCTCGTCGATGGTCGCCAGCAGCTCATTCAGGAACTCCGCGCCGCCGGCCACGCGGCCCCATTCCCTGAGCCGCGCCCTCACGTCGCCCGCCGCTCTCGCCAGCAGCAAAAGCCGCCCGCCGGCGTCGAGCGCGGGCGCGGCAAGCCCGCCCTCGCGCAGCAGCGCGCGGTGGGCGATACGCTGGAAGGTAAGTACCTCGGCGCTCATGCCGATACGGTCGCCCAGCTCCTGAAGCAGCCGCTCGGTTTCGTGTGAGAGCGGCTCGGGCACGAGCAGTATCTGGTTTGTAACGCCCGCGTTCCGCCCGATCTCGGCGAGCAGCAGACGCGCGGGGGCGTTTCGGAGGATTTTAAGCATGTCAGCCTCCAACCTGAACAGCCGTCAGGCCGATAAAAATTTCCTCAGCCTCTCGAGAAGTTCGATACATCTGAACCTTAATTTTACGCCGCCGCTCTCGGCGATAAGCGTGATTTCATCGTCGCTCAGCCCCGCCTGCTTCGCCGCCTCGCTGAAAGCGCCGTATTCGCCGCACAGCGGCGGGAACACCACGCACCACCAGTTTTCGCCGCCGCCCTCGCCTATCGTGACCCTGAGCGCGCGGTATTTCCCGGCGGGCAGCGAGAACTCCCCGTAGTCGCGGGTGGGGAAAAATCCGTCGGTTATCTCTGCGCCGACGCCGAGGTCATAGCCCATGGCCTTCACCTCCGCCTGAGCCTGCCCGATTATAAACGGCAGGTTCGCCTCCAGCGCCTCGGCGGCCTCGCCGATGTCCCCTGCGCCGCTGATAATCGGCTCGGCCAGCTCCAGCACACGGTCGCGGACGGAGAGCTTCAGCGCCTGATCCGCCTCGCTGTCGGAGTTTGCGACGACGTGGAGCCGCAGGAGCTTTTCGCTCAGCTCACGCTGCGAACGCTGCGCCCACGCGCCCAGCGCGACGGCGCATATCAGGCCGATAATCAGTGAAATTTCCCACAGCTTAAATTTTTTGTCCATAACCGATACCTCCGTATGTATGAATTATGGACAGGATTTTCAAAGATATACAAAAAATGATTTGCCAGTTGATTATAACACGGATTTGGCGGTGCGCGCAAGGGTGTGAGGGATAATCGCGCTTGACACGTGCCGCAATACGTGTTATCCTTAAATCGCGGAGGGATTGAGCGTGAAAAGTTATTCATCAAGAGAAGTCATATCTATACTTAAAAGCGACGGTTGGTATGAGGTCAACTGCGAGGGCAGCCATCACCAGTTCAAGCATCCGGTCAAAAAGGGCAGAGTTACCGTAAAGCATCCTGATAAAGACTTAGATATTGAAATCATAAAGAGTATTGAGCGGCAATCGGGGTTAAAATTCAGATAGTCCGTTTCCTGTCACTATATTAAATGGAGGTCGTTAAATTGAAAAAAGACACTTATATCTTCCCTTGTATCTTTAAGTACAGGGGCGCGGGCATATCCATTTACTTCCCTGATTTGGACGGGTGTGTTTCACATGGGGACAGTGAACGGGAGGCCTTTGAGAGCGCAAAGGAAGCGTTAAGCCTGCATCTCTATGGCATGGAGCAGGACGATGATAATATCCCCGAGCCGTCGGAGCTGAGAAATCTGGAGCTGCGGGAAAACCAAAAGGCCGTATTGGTCGAGGTTTTTATGCCGCCGTTCAGAGCCAGACAGGCAAACAAATATGTTAAGAAAACCTTAACTATCCCCGAATGGCTTAACATCGAGGCCGAGCGCGCGGGCGTGAATTTTTCGCAGGTGCTTCAGAACGGGCTGAAGGATTATCTTCATATAGCAAACACACAATAATAATACTTTACTATGCGGGGTTATTCGTGTATAATATGTAGGGCGCCGGGGTTGCCGCGCGCCTAATACAAATCGGGAGGACTGACAATGAGAGCGATCGGCACTCAGGCCTTTGGCGTACGCACCCCTATTATCCGCGAGGGCGACGACTTAGTCGAGCTGGTCGCCGCCTCGGTTAAGGCGGCGGCGGACGAGAGCGGAAGCGCGCTGCGCGATAACGATATAGTCGGCGTTACGGAGGCGGTGGTCGCCCGCGCCCAGGGCAACTACGCCTCGATCGGCCAGATCTCCGCGGACGTCGCCGCGAAATTCCCCGAGGGCGAGCTGGGGCTGGTGCTGCCGATTTTCAGCCGCAACCGCTTTTCGATGCTCCTCAAGGGCATCGCCGGCGGCGTTGAAAAGGTCTGGGTCCAGATGGGCTTCCCGTCCGACGAGGTCGGGAATATGCTCATATCGCTCGACGATCTGGACGCCAAGGGCATAAACCCCCACTCGGACAGCTTTGACGAGGCCGCGTTCACCGCGCTGTTCGGGCGGCCCGTACACCGGTTCACAGGTATAAATTACATCGAATTTTACAAGTCGCTTGCCGATAACATAGAGATAGTGTTCTCAAACGATCCGGCGTATATCCTCAAACACACGCCCTACGCGCTGGCGTGCGACATACACACCCGCGAGCGGACAAAGCGGCTGCTGAGAGCCAAGGGCGCGAAGCGCGTCATGGGGCTGGACGATATTCTGACCTCGCCGGTCGATGGCAGCGGCTTTAACCCCGACTACGGGCTATTAGGCTCGAACAAGGCGGACGAGCGGCGCGTCAAGCTGTTCCCGCGCGGCTGCGGCGATTTCGCGGCGGCGCTGAAGGCTCGGCTCGACGGCATGTTCGGCGTCAGCACCGAGGTCATGGTCTACGGCGACGGCGCGTTCAAGGACCCCGTCGGCGGGATTTGGGAGCTTGCGGATCCGGTGGTGTCTCCGGCGTTCACGGCGGGGCTGAACGGCCAGCCCAACGAGCTAAAGCTGAAATTCCTCGCGGACAACAAGTTCGCCAAGCTGTCCGGCAGGGAGCTTGAGGACGCGCTGCGCGCGGAGATCAGGGGCAAGAGCGCCGCGCTGATGGGCAAGATGGAGTCTGAGGGCACCACGCCGCGCCGTTATACCGATCTGCTGGGCAGCCTTTGCGATCTGGTCAGCGGCAGCGGCGACAAGGGCACGCCCGTCGTCGTCATACGCGGATATTTCGATAATTTCGCGGTATAAATAAAACACCCGCCCCAAGAAAGAGCGCAAGGAGGTTGATTTATGTCCGGTAAACAGTTTCTTATAAGGGAAATAGAGTCCCTGCCGCCCAATATCATTGATGAGGTTTGCCGCTATATATCATTTTTGAAATTCAAAACCGCGCTGCCGGATGATATTACCTTGGCGAGCGAGCAGTCCCTTGCCAAGGATTGGCTGCTGCCGGAGGAGGACGCGGCATGGGCAAATTTGTAAGAGGCGACATTGTAGTCCTGCCGTTCCCCTTCTCGGATTTAAGCTCATCTAAACGCCGCCCGGCTTTGGTCATTGCGGATTTTAGCGGCAGCGATATTATCCTCTGCCAGATTACAAGCAAGTCGGTCCGTGATGATATGTCCGTTGTAATTAATGCTGAAGACGTTGAAAACGGCGCGTTAAGCGACGTCAGCCATGTCAGGCCGAACAAGCTGTTCACGGCGGACGAAAGTATTGTGTTATATAAGGCGGGGCGCTTATGTATAAGCAGGTTCGACGCGGTTATAGACACAATTATCAATATGATTAATCCTCAAAGGAGAAAATGATTATGCCCTCTGCACAGGTAACTGAACTCATGCCCATGCTCGCCTTGCGCGGGCTTGTGGTGTTTCCGCATATGCTCATACATTTCGACGTCGCGCGCGACAAATCGGTCAAGGCGCTCGAGGCCGCCGTCCTGCACGGGCAGACCATATTCGCCGTCGCGCAGAAGGATTCGCTCAATCCCGAGCCGGAGCCGGAGGATGTCTATAAGGTCGGCACGGTCGCGCACATCAAGCAGGTGCTCAAGCTGCCCAACAACACCGTGCGCGTGCTTGTCGAGGGCGCGTACAGGGCGGTGCTGGAATCCGTGACGGAGTCCGAGCCCGTCATCACCGTGTCGGTCACGCCGTGCCCCGACAAGCACCGGCGTATCTCCGGGCAGCGCAAGCAGGCGCTTATGCGCCACACCGTTGACCTGTTCGAGGAGTATGTCGAGATGGCGCCGCGCGCGATACCGGAAATTTTGCTTAACGCCCGCGAGATAAACGAGATCGGGCATCTCGCTGATTATATCGCGCAGACGCTGGCGCTGCGGCTCGAGGAGCGCCAGTCGCTCATCGAGGAGATAAACCCCATCAGCCGCCTGGAGCATGTGGGCGTTATTCTGCTGCGCGAGATCGAAACCCTGCAGATAGAGCTTCAGATCCAGATGAAGCTGCGCGGCCAGCTGGTGAAGAACCAGCGCGACTATTATCTGCGCGAACAGCTGAAAACCATTCAGGGCGAGCTGGGCGAGCTGGGCGACGACCCGCTCTCCGAGGCCGAGGAATACGAGATCAAGGTAAAAAAGCTGCATGTGGACGCGCAGAGCAGGGAGCGCCTTATGCGCGAGGTCACGCGCCTCTCAAAATCCAGCCCCCACTCGCCGGACGCCGGCGTTATCCGCACATATCTGGACACCTGCATCGAGCTGCCGTGGAACACCGCAACGCCGGACAGGCTGGACCTTGCGCGTGCGAAACGGATACTCGAGCGGGAGCATTTCGGGCTTGAAAAGGTCAAGGAGCGGGTGCTGGAGTTCCTCGCCGTAAAACGGCTGGCGCCCAAGCTGAGAGGGCAGATACTCTGCCTTGTCGGCCCGCCGGGCGTGGGCAAAACCTCGGTCGCGTCGTCGGTGGCTCACGCGATGGGCCGCAAAATGGCGCGCATATCGCTGGGCGGCGTGCGCGACGAGGCGGATATACGCGGGCACCGCAAGACCTATGTGGGCGCGATGCCCGGGCGGATTATCACCGGCGTGCGTCAGGCGGGCAGCCGCAACCCCGTCCTGCTGCTGGATGAAATCGACAAGATGGGGCATGATTTCCGAGGAGATCCGGCGGCGGCGCTGCTGGAGGTGCTGGATTCCGAGCAGAACCACAGCTTCCGCGACCATTATCTGGAGATACCGTTCGACCTCTCCGACGTGCTGTTCATAACCACGGCCAACACGACCGAGCCCGTGCCCCGCGCGCTGCTCGACCGCATGGAGGTCATCGAGCTGACCAGCTATACCGACGAGGAAAAGCTGCAAATAGCCAAGCGGCATCTGCTGCCCAAGCAGCTGAAAAAACACGGCCTCACCGCGAAAACCTTTAAGATACACGACGACGCCGTGCGCGAGCTTATCACCGGCTACACCCGCGAGTCGGGTGTGCGCAGGCTCGAGCGCGAGCTGGCGGCGCTGTGCCGCAAAACGGCGCATAAGATAGCCGCCGGCGAGACGGAGAAGGTGTATATAAAGCGTCAGGAGCTTGAAAAATACGCGGGCGTACACCGCTACAAGCCCGACAGGCCGATGCCCGCCGGCGAGGCCGGAGTCGCCGCCGGGCTCGCGTGGACGCGCGTTGGCGGCGAGATTCTCTACGTCGAGGCGGGCGTTATCCCTGGCGCGGGCAAGGTGGAGCTGACCGGCAACCTCGGCGAGATCATGAAAGAGAGCGCGCGGGCCGCGCTGTCGTATATACGCAGCCGCGCCGACGCGCTGGAGCTTCCCAAGGATTTTTACACAAAGAGCGACATACACATTCACTTCCCCGAGTCGGCGATCCCCAAGGACGGCCCGTCCGCCGGCATAACCGTGGCCGTGGCCATGGTGTCGGCGCTGACCGGCAAGCCGGTGCGAAACGACATCGCCATGACCGGCGAGATAACCATACGGGGGCGCGTGCTGCCCGTCGGCGGCCTGAAGGAGAAGACCATGGCGGCGCTCAGGGCGGGCATAAAAACAGTCCTGATCCCCGCCGACAACGAGCCGGACCTTGCCAACATCGACCCGACGGTCAAAAACGCGCTCACCTTCATAACCGCGTCGCATATGGACGACGTGCTGAAGGCAACGTTAACAGTTAACAGTTAACAGTTAACAGTTAACAATTAAATGTAGGGGCGCGCATTGCGCGTCCGAGGGAGTGACGAATATCACTGTCAGTTTT
This sequence comes from Oscillospiraceae bacterium, assembly GCA_009777255.1. Taxonomy (GTDB): domain Bacteria; phylum Bacillota; class Clostridia; order Oscillospirales; family UBA929; genus WRMG01. Next base: position 20,903 of record WRMG01000023.1, read on the forward strand.
GTTAAGTCGGCGGCGGGCGGCGATGATTTTATCCGCGACGGGCTGGATAAAATCATCATAACGGGCCGCTCGAACGTGGGCAAGTCGTCGTTTATCAACGCCATGGCGGGCGTGAACGGGCTGGCGCGCGTCAGCTCCACGCCGGGCAAAACGGCGTTCGTCAACTATTTCAGCGTGGGCGGCCGGCTCTACTGGGTGGACCTGCCGGGTTACGGCTACGCGAAAGTCTCACTGTCCGAGCGAAAGCGCTGGGCGCGGCTGATGGAGGATTTCTTCGCCGGTCTTGACGGCACGGCGAGAGGGCTGATGCTCGTGGACATACGCCATAAGCCCACGGAGGGCGACCTTGACATGGCGCGGTGCTTCAGGGATCTGGGCGTACCGTTCACCGTCGCGGCGAACAAGTCGGACAAGCTGAAAAAATCACAGACCGAACCCGCGCTGGCGCTGATACGCGACACGCTTGAGCTTGACGATCTGCCGCTTCCGTTCTCGGCGCGCACCGGCGACGGCAAAGACAGGCTGACGGATATAATGGGGCTGCGGAAGGGGAGAATTTAGATGCAGAAAATAGTCATGCAGGGGCTAGGGCGCAACGCCGACGGGCATTTGACCATCGGCGGCGCAAGCGTCACCGAGCTGGCCAGG